>JBGOVD010000313.1:0-3508 GCA_041477935.1 Dissulfurispiraceae bacterium
ACTGGCAGATTGCACTAGCTGAAGACAGGTCCGGGCTTCTTGATGACCTTAAGAAGGCAATCGCAAAAACAGACGTTTCTTCCAAAAAAGAACTTGAAGAGCTTTTATGGGACTATACCCGGATTTTCATAGGCCCTTACAAATTGCCGTGCCCGCCTTGGGAATCGGTATACACCTCTCCAAAGAGACTCATGATGCAGGAAGCAGCCGATCAGGTCGATAGGTTATATAAAGAAGCGGGGCTTACGATCAGTACGGATGACGTCATGCCTGACCATATCGGGGCTGAGCTAAACTTCCTTGCTGTATTGCTTCAAAAAGCCTTATCGCAAACAGAGAAAGATTTTTACATAGGGATTGCCGGGAGATTACTTGACGAACACCTTTTAAAGTGGTTGCCGAATTTTACTAAAGATCTTGAGGATGCCGCAGAGGCCCCTCTGTACAAGGCGCTGGCCAGGACAACGAGGAACGTAATCGGCTTTGCCGGGAAATAACGGTGTATCTTTTTTTATCCTTAGGACTATCACCGCTTTATTGCTATACTTTTTTAAAATAACCCACACTAAGGAGGTTTTATCATGGCTGCACCTAAGGCACATGAGAGAGACCGGGAACTGCTGACCCTTTTAAGAAAATGGAAAGGAGTCGAAGCGACCACCATCAAGAGCTGCGATTCGATCCTCAAAAAAGCGAAAAACCCCATCATGACGACACTGACGTCTGCGATCAGGAACGATTCCCAAAAACACGCGGCGATCCTTCAGCTGATCATCGACAGCATGACCAAGACGGCTTATGAGCTTTCTCCCGACGATCTGGCCGGCGTTTCTTCCCTTCTGAACAAGCATATCGATATCGAACAGGAAGCTATCGATATGGCAAACAAGGCGATTGAGATGACACGCGACACAATCACGAAGCAGCTTCTGAAGCTTATCCTCGAAGACGAGAAGAAGCATAAGATGATGGCGACCAGGATGAGCGAGCTCAAATACCGCATCACCGCAGGTATTCCTTAAAGTCGCAGCTGCTATCTCTGCAATTCAGCACCATGCCCCCCTTCCAATGGGGGGTTTTTATTTGGTAGCTGCCATGCCGTCGCATGTATTTAGTCCATGATTCTATGCTACACTTAGATTAATAGCTGTTCGTTAGAGAGGATACTATCATGCCCTATGGTTCCATTAAGATCGGTAAGTCGACAGGAAGCGCCGCCCACCAGGAAAATACCGAGACTTCCCGCACAAAAATAAAGAAGAATTCATTTGACGATGCCTTCGCCACCGCATTCAAGCAGATGAACGATTCACAGTCCGCTTTCTCCAAGATGGGGAGTATGCAGGTCAGCTTCAAAAAAAACCTCTTCAATCCGGTCATCCCGATGCCTGCACCGGCCGCGCCGGCCTCATCTGCCTCGAAGACCGGGGCATCCTCGGGTTCAGACTTTAAGAACATCTTCAAGATGGTCATGAAGCATGAAGGCACTGCATACGTAAGACTTGATGGTGGGCGAGAATCCTCGAAAATGGGCATTCTCCAGTCCACTGCAAAGCAATACGGCTATACCGGTGATATCAAAAATATTACCAAGGCCCAGGCGGAAGCGATCTATAAGAAACTTTGGGACAAATCAGGAGCGGCCAACCTGCCTTATCCATTGAGCGCTATCCATTTCGACACCTATGTCAACAGCCCTGCTGCCGCAAGAAAACTCCTGAAACAGTCCGGGGGCGATATCGACACCTATCTCCAGATGCGTGAGCAGAGATATGTTCATTTGGCAACAATGAGACCGCAAATATACGGCAAGTATCTCAACGGATGGATGAACCGGGTAAATGACCTGAAGATGGTAGCGGCCGAATACTCAAAAACTCAGCAGGTCGGACAGATCAAAATCGCTTCAGCAGGCGCCAGGAATACCACCACCTAGCTGTCTTCAAAGTAATCCCTGACGCTGCAAAACCTGAAATATATGCTTCTCCCATCCCGTCTCAAGTGCGCTGCCGGTTCCGGGAATAATCAATCTTTATCTTGTTTTGGGGAGGGTAAAATAAAATGCAGCACCCTCTTCCAAAGAACCTTCTGCCCAGGTTCTCCCGCCATGCCGCGATATGATTCGCCTGACATTGGCAAGGCCGATGCCGGTCCCTTCAAATTCGTCCTGGTGATGGAGGCGGTGGAAGACCCCGAAGAGTCTGTCGACATTCCCCATATCGAATCCGACGCCGTTGTCCCTGACAAAAAAAACAAATTCATCCCCGTCCTCTTTGCAGCCGATCCTGATTTCAGCCCTGGGCCTGGTGCGCGTGAATTTAATTGCGTTAGAGAAAAGGTTGTCACACACCAGTTTCAGCAGGGATGGATCGCCCCACACTGAGGGCAGTTCGCCTATGCCCCATGAAATGTCGCGACCCACTGTCTCAGCCCCCAAGTCCCTGATGGAATCTAGCATAAGCCCTTTCATACTGAATTCAACCTTCCGCATCTCGACGCGGCCCGTGCGGGAAAATGAGAGAAGATCATCTATGAGCATCCCCATCCTTTTAGCCGCCCCTTCAATCATGTTCGTATAGTGGATGTTTTTTTCATCGGGCCGGCCTTCGATCCTTTTTTGGAGTAACTTGGCGAATCCGGCCATATGTCTCAATGGGGCGCGAAGATCATGGGATACCGAATATGCAAAGGCCTCCAGTTCCTGGTTGGCAGCCGTAAGCTGGGCGGTCCGTTCGAAGACGCGCCGTTCCATTTCTGAATATGAGATATTTCTGGAATAGGTCGATCCTATAAACCCGGCCACAGCCAGGTAGAGATCAAGGACATCCTTCTCCATGTGAGTGTTTGAGAGATGTCCCACAAGCATAACGGAGACAACTCGATTTTGGTGGAGTACAGGAAAGAATGCTACTGTGATCGGCGGGTCGTCTGGCAGCGAAACGAAGGTGAGAAATCCGCTCTCGAAGACATCCCTGACCGCCGTTTTCAACTCCTGTTCCGGCAACAGCACTGACGCAGCGTCGTCCGAGAATAACCGGTACCCGATATCGATATTTCCATCGGCGACATTTCTGCCAAAGGCGGCAAAGTCCGCACCGAAAAATCTGAGCAGGACCTTTCCGGCTTCCTCCCATATATCCTGGCCGGATGTCAGGCCCGCAATGTATTGCGCAGCGTTGATGAACGCTTTTAATTGTTGCTTATCAGTAAGCGGTTCAGTCATGGCCTCTGTTACCGGCGATCGGCATCAGGTAGAGATGTTCGAGGAATAGTGATTCGAAATCGGCGCAGTCAGACAGATTTATTATGACTGCGCGTCTCATCACTTCCTGCAATCGTTCCTTTCTATCAGACAATATGAGTGCTGCCTCGCACCCGGCGAGTGCCGTGTTTCCCGATGTTTCTATAATCCCTGGGATTGAAGGCAATAACCCGATCTCCATGGCATTGGCGATATCCAGATATTGACCGAATATACCGCCGATGCAAATCCTCTTCAACTCATTAT
>JBGOVD010000351.1:0-3123 GCA_041477935.1 Dissulfurispiraceae bacterium
ACGATGCCTTAAGCGACGTAAAAAGAATTACCAGTTAATGACCTCGCCAAGGCATGAAATGAGAGAGATTCTTCACCGGAACAACTATCATGCTGAGACAGCTTAAACTAGCGCCATTCTATGGTGTCCCCATAATTGCCGTAATATAAAGAGGAGCTGTCAAGCTGTGCATGGTGTATGTTTATTACGGAATCGTTAAACTACGATTCGGAAAGCGGATTTCTTTTCTTTGACTTTCAAATAGGAGTCATCCGATGTTCTGGTTATCCTGACAGTAGTCGTAATGTAGCTAGCGGCTTCATTATTTGAATGTCAAATGGGTGAATTATGCGAGCATCGCGTTAGGCCCAATTGCCCACAACATGGTAAGGAGGACCCCATGTCGAATTTGCAAGCCAAAAAGATCGAAGAGCTGAAAGGTGGATTTAAGGGAGAGATTCTTCTTCCAGGCAACGGTGCCTATGAAGGAGCGCGCAAAATCTGGAACGCGATGATCGACAAGCACCCCGCAATCATAGCTCGCTGTGCTACCACTTCGGATGTCGTCCGTGGGGTAAACTTCGCGAGGGACAACGGACTCTTGCTCGCCATTCGCGGCGGCGGCCACAACATCGCAGGTAACGCCCTGTGCGATGATGGCATCGTAATCGACCTCTCGCAGATGAAAGCTGCAATCGTCAATCCCAACACACGCAGGGTCACTATCGAAGGCGGTGCCACACTCGCAGACCTCGACGCTGCGACTCAGTCACATGGCCTCGCCACTCCGGTCGGTATCAACTCCACCACAGGTGTTGCTGGACTGACGCTTGGCGGAGGGTTCGGCTGGCTCAGCCGCAAGTATGGCATGACCGTTGACAACCTCGAATCCGCCGAAGTTGTAACCGCGGCCGCTGAGATCGTGCGGGCCAGCGCGACCGAACATCCCGACCTCTTCTGGGCGCTCAGAGGCGGCGGAGGTAACTTCGGCATAGTTACCCGCTTTGAGTTCCGACTCCACCCGGTCGGCCCTGACGTGCTGAGCGGACTCATCGTGTACTCGATCTCTGAGGCGAAGTCGGTGCTGCAAAAGTACCGCGAATTCATCGCTGAGGCTCCGGAAGAGCTTTCCGTGTGGGCTGTCATTCGCCAGGCTCCGCCACTGCCGTTCCTCCCCGAGAAGGTCCACGGCAAGGGGATAGTCGCACTCGGGCTGATCTATGCGGATGACCCGAAGCAGGGTGAGCCGCTCATCAAGCCATTGCGCAAATTTGGCACCCCGCTAGGAGAACATGTCGGCGTCCAGCCTTACGTAGCTTGGCAGAAGACCTTCGACCCGCTGCTCGCCGCTGGCGCCCGCAATTATTGGAAGTCTCACAATCTCGCTACGATCGAGGACGGGCTTCTCGACGCCATAATAGAGTACATCGGGAAGCTCCCGTCACCTCAGTGCGAGATCTTTTTCGGTGCAATCGGCGGTGCCACCACAAGGCCGTCTCCGGACTCAGCAGCATATGCCCACCGTGACGCCAGGTTCGTCATGAACGTCCATGGTCGCTGGGAGGATCCGGCCGACGACAAACGCTGCATCGGCTGGGCCCGCGATTTCTTCAAGGCCTCGGCGCCATTCGCCAGCGGCGGCGTCTACGTTAATTTCCTCACTGCCGACGAAGGCGATCGCATACGCTCCGCCTACGGGCCGAACTATGATCGCCTCGCTCAAGTGAAGCGCAAATACGACCCAGACAACCTCTTTCGCATGAACCAGAATATCGAGCCGGCCTGAAAAAACAAGATGTGCTTAACCCTCGGTCGTATGGAGGGAAAAGAGGGTCAGACTTACTAATAGACATTTCCACCACCAACTACGATAGCAGCGTGACTTTTTCTATATCCGCCATCGGATAGTGCTTGATGTTACCTGTGACGAGTGTTGCCTGACTTATAAATGCAGTTGCTGCAATTAGGCAATCGGCGAGTTCCAGACTTTGGCTTTTGATCGTCTTCTTATAAACTCCTGCCTTTTCCGCAACCTCCCTTGTAACATCAAGAATATCGAGGCTGTCCAGCAGTTCATCGGTCTTTTCCTTTTCGTGCGACCTCATTCCTGCGTAAATCTCGGCTACAGTGATCGCTGAACAGCAAAGGCCTCCGCTTTCGAGAAGATCAACAAGAAGTTCTTGCGCTTTTTCCTTACTCCTGAGAAAGTCGATGAGAATATCCGTGTCGACGAGATACTGCTTCACCGGCAGCGGTCCTGCCTTGACGATTTTCTCAGTTTCCTGACATGGGCGTCCGCTCCTTTTTCCATTTCGGGATGGTCTTCTTTCTTCCAGGCCCCGAAACTGGAGGCAAGGGCCTTTTTAAGCCTTAGCCGTTTAAGCTCTTTCCTGAGGGCTTCGGCCACAAACTTGCTTTGCTCTCTCTTTGATACGCATTTCTTCATTTCCTGGATAATATCTTCAGGCAAAAGGAAGTTTGCCTGTCTCGTTAAAGCAGCCATGGTCCCTCCAATTAGATATCTCTATATGTAATTATATAGTGTACTGCCTATATATATCAAATCCTGATGGCATATGAGCTATGATTTGCATCAAGGTATAGATAAGGTATAATAATTCTGTTATGAAAACCATTAAGGCCAGGGAAATCGAGAAAAAGTTTGATACGGGCGAGGATATTTCCGAATACATGGACATATCAAAGGCCAGGAGACCGGAGCAGGCACAAAAAAGGGTGAATGTTGATTTTCCCTTATGGATGATTAACTTACTGGACAAAGAAGCGAGGCGTCTCGGCGTACCGCGTCAATCCATCATTAAAGTCTGGGTAGCCGAGCGACTTGAAAAGGCATCCTGACCATTTCCTACTCTACCCCTTTATCGCTCCAATGTCATATCTCGCCTTCAACTTTTCCGCATAAAGATTGAAGCAGAAGGCCGTGGCCGTTATCATCAGGCCCGGAAAGAATACGGTCCATGGGGCTGTAAGGATATACGCCCGGCTTGAGCTGATCATCGCTCCCCATGAAGGGGCCGGGGGCTGGACGCCGAGTCCCAGAAATCCCAACGTCGCCTCGGCGATTATTAATCCACCCATCTTTATGCCCATCATCACGAAACCCACCCGCAGGCAGTTCGGCAC
>JBGOVD010000392.1:0-2546 GCA_041477935.1 Dissulfurispiraceae bacterium
ATATCGCATATGGGAATCGATCAGGTTCGTGATTTCGGAAACAAGCGACTCCGGCGCTTTTATCCTGTCGATCCCGGCAAAACGCCATTGCACGATGCTCCCATAGAATTTCAGGGCGCTGTTGGAAACTGTGATGGCCTCCGTGCCGTCGCTTTTGCATGCCGGGCAGATGAGGGCTCCGTGCGCGTTGTAAAACCGGCTTCCGGAGCTCCCGAATGTCCGGCTTCCGCAGCGGCCGCAGGAGTCGAGCTTCGGCAGATAGCCTGCCAGGCCGAGGAAACGTATTTTATAGAAAAGGAAATAGAGATCGTTGCGGCTGCCGGGCTGGAGTTTCGAGAGCATTCGCAGTAAAAGGGCGAACATATTGCTGTTAGGCTCTCTTTCCGGAAGAAAGTGGATCATCAGCTCCAGCACCTCGGCCAGACGGATAAAACATCCGTAATCTTCACGCAGGGAATGAAACGGCATGACGATATCGGACTGGGTCAGCCTCGGCAGGCCGGCGTCCTCTTTTCCTATGAACGATATTTTGGAATAGGTGAGCGGTTCCAGACTGCTGCCGAACCTGCTATTGATCTTGCGGGGGCTTTTTGCGAAGGCCTTCATAAGACCGCAGTCGCGGGTGAGATATGTGACGATGAGGTCGGCCTCGCCGTAAATCGAACTTTTAAGAACGATCCCTTCGGTCCTGGTAAGCAAGGCTACATGATGTTGCCGAAATCTTCAGGCTTGAGGTTCTTGAGCCACTCCTCGAGCTCGTCGGCCTTCCTTACTTCAAGTACGTCTTCCTCTACGAAGATCGGCACCTGGACCCTGAGCGCTATGGCAACAGCATCGGAGGGCCGCGAATCTATGGTGACCTCTCTGTTGCCGTCATTGACGTGGATGAGTGCGTAATAGGTATTCTCGATAATCTCTGTGATGACGATGCGTGTCGCCTTTACATCCAGCGCGTCAAAGACATTTTTCACGAGGTCATGGGTGAGCGGCCTCGGCGTGATGACCTTGCCGAGGGCAAGGGCTATAGAATCGGCCTCGGGCTTGCCGATCCATATGGGAAGGGTGCCGTTGCCGTCTATCTGTTGCAGGAGCAGGATATACATTCCGCTCCTCGGGTCGAAAAGAAGACCCTCAACCTTCATCTGTATAAGCACTATCGGAACCCCAGTTCTCGCAGCGTGCGTTCGTCGCTGCGCCAGTCTTTCTTTATCTTTACCCACAACTCCAGGAAAACCCTGGTACCCAGGAGGCCCTCGATATCGTGCCTCGCCTTCGTGCCGATGGACTTCAGCCGAGAGCCTTTGTTTCCTATTATGATACCCTTCTGACCATCTCTTTCAATATAAATGTTTGCCTGGATAAAGACAACACCGTCGTCCCTGACCTGCCACTGCTCGATCTCGACCGCTGAAGAATACGGCACCTCTTCCTGGGTCGCTTCCATGATCTTTTCCCTGATAATCTCCTCCGCCATGAAGCGCTCCATCTGGTCCGTCACAATATCATCCGGATAAAGTTTCGGTCCCTCGGGTATATACTTTAAAACCGTCTCGAGGAGGACATCAATGCCGTTTGTCTTGAGTGCAGACAGTGGAATAATCTCCTTGAAGGGATAGAGTTTGCTGTATGCCTCGATAACCGGGAGAATTTCGTTTTTCCTGACAGTGTCCAACTTGTTGATCAGGAGAAATACCGGTTTGTCGACCAGCTTGATCCGTTCGATTACAAAGAGGTCTCCGCTGCGCGGCGCTTCGGGTTCCACCATAAAGAGGACAATGTCAACCTCTTCCAACGCTTCAAACGCACTGCGGTTCATCGCTTCGCCGAGCCTTTGCCGCGGCTTGTGAATGCCCGGGGTATCAATAAAAATAATCTGCGCGTGAGGCAGGGTCTTTATCCCGTTGATTCTGTTCCTCGTGGTCTGTGGCTTCGGTGTTACGATAGCTACCTTTTCGCCCAGAATGGTGTTCAGCAACGTCGATTTCCCGACATTCGGCCTGCCGACCAGCGAAACATACCCGCTGCGAAATTTCTCCATGCCGCTATCCAAGTCGCTCAACCGCTTCTTTTATCCTTGTCAGGGCCTTTTCGATATTCTCCATCGAAGTCGCGTAAGAAATCCTGATGTAATTATCGTCCCCGAAGGCTTCGCCGTGAACGAGTGCGACCTTGGCCTCCTCCAGGAGATAAAGCGCAAAGTCGAGTGAAGAGTTTATCTGCCTCTGTCCGGCCTTCTTGCCATAGAGAGCCGAAACATTCGGGAAGACATAGAAGGCGCCCGTCGGCGGCAGACATCTGATCCCCTTGATGCTGTTCAGTCCGTCAACAAGAAACTTCCGCCGCTTGTCAAACTCCGCACACATTATGCCTACTGAATCCTGTGGTCCGGTAAGGGCCGCGACTGCCGCCTTCTGGGCTATCGAATTCGGGTTAGATGTAGACTGGCTCTGGATGTTCGTCATCGCCTTGATGATCTCCTTCGGCCCTGCAGCATACCCGATACGCCAGCCGGTCATGGCATGTGACTTCGAAAGTGCGTTGACGAC
>JBGOVD010000214.1:0-4605 GCA_041477935.1 Dissulfurispiraceae bacterium
AGTCGAGCCTGCGGTAGAGTTTCGGGTCCTGCGTGGTAATGCCTCTGGGACACTTTCCGGTATTGCAGAGATTGCAACGATTGTATTCGTCGCCGAAGCAATCGGCAGCGGCTTGCATGATATATTTTCCAACCGAGACGCACGAGGCGCCGAGCATGATGAGCGCAGCGGCATTTGCCGCAAGATTGCCTTTTTTGCCGACACCGCCGGAGGCGATGAGCGGCAGTTCGTTCTGCTTGCCCTGTTTTACGAGGTCGAGATAGCAATCCCTGAGGTTAGATGCGATGGGGTGGCCCATCTTGTCCATCGATACGTTGTACGCTGCGCCGGTCCCGCCGTCCTCGCCGTCTATGCTCAAGGCGGCGGCATAGGGATTTCTAGCAAGATTGTTCAGGACTGCGCGTGCCGTCTGGGTGCCCGATATCTTCGGAAATACGGGGACCCTGAATCCCCAGGCCATAGACATGGACTGGATCATCTTGGCGACGGATTCTTCGATCGAATATTGCGTCTGATGAGTCGGAGGAGACGCAAGATCGACAAACTGCGGGACGCCGCGGATCTTCGAGATGAGCTTCAGGACCTTCTGGGCCATCAGCAATCCACCGTCGCCGGGTTTCGCGCCCTGACCGTATTTGATCTCTATTGCAGCAGGATCTTCGACCATGTGAGGCAGTGAATGTATGATTTCGTCCCATCCGAAATAGCCGGAAGCGATCTGGATGATGAAATATTTCAGGTACCTCGATCTGAGCAGCCTGGCCGGCATTCCGCCTTCACCGGAGGCCATGACGACCGGAATTCCTTCGACTTCATTGAGATGTGTGATTCCCATTGCGAGACCTTCCCACATCGTCGGAGAAAGAGCACCTACGGACATGCTGCCGATCATAATCGGGAAGATTTCCCTGACCGGCGGGATGAATTTGCTGCTTTTATCGACGACGAGCTTGCCGTTAATGGTTGTCAAAGGAAGCTCCTCAGGGGGAAGCATCCTGCCCAGGAGGCTTCTCACTCTGAATTCGTGTCTCCCGGCATCGAGGGCGGGATCTGTGAGCATTGATATCCTCGTGAACTTCAGCCTGTCGAGGGTCGATATTGAAGGATCGTTTCTCCTTCCGCCTCTCTTGTAGCCGTCTCCGCCTTTATTTTTGTAATGGAGAAGTTTATTCTGAATATTCATTTCCGGCTCGATCGCCTCATTCGGGCAAACGAGGGCGCAGCTGCCGCAACCGACGCAATATCTCTCCATATCCGTCACCTGCTCAACTACCTGGATCACGCGGCGAGTCGATGTCGGAGTCGGAACCGGACCTTCGGACAGAACGACTCTTTGTACCTTTACAGCGGGTTCTATCGCTTTCACCGGACATACGGCGGTGCATCTTCCGCACCTCTTGCAGCGGTCATCCCGCCAGCGGACTATATAGGGCATCTCCTTGATGGAGAGCTGATGATTGCAATCTAACCTTGCAGCTGGTTCCATACCTTGACCTCCTGTGCCAGGGGGGGAATGATGACTAAGTCATACTTCATGGGCAAGATGTCCTTGCTCTTGTCCCTGCCCGGGATTGCCCTGTCAACCCCGCACTCTTCAGACATGAGAGCATACTTGCCTTTGGAGCCGGCGACAATGCCGGGTCTCAGCTTTTTGGAATCATGCATCATAAAACATGTTCCGTCCGGAGTAAACCCGATTACGCAGTTAGGCCCATCAATGCAGAGCGGACGCAGCGATTGCTTGAGCAGCTGCAGGGCCTCGGCGTCGGACCTATTTCCCAGTTCATTATTCGTTAAAGGAGTGATCACATCCTTGTAATAGGGAAGCGGCAGTTTCAACTGTCTAGCCGTGTAATGAAGAATGTGAGTAAAGACCTCGCTGTCGCTGTTGTAGCCCATATAACCGGGGAAGCCCCTGCTAAGGAGGAATTCCCTTATCGGCACGAAGGCGGTGTTCTCGCCGTTTGTCATCGAGCAATACCCCTGCAGAAAGAATGGATGGCAGGCATAAAGGTAGATTGCATAATTGGTGTTCTGCCTTCCCTGGGCAAATATGATCTTTGCCTTTATTTCATCACGGTCGAGACCGAAAAATTCGCCTAACAGCAGGGGGTCGCCGACTTCCTTCAGGGTAAGCACATCGGGATAGAATGAGAAGATGAATATGGATTCATCGGCCTCTCCGAGTTCTCTCAGGGCGAGCCGGGTCTGCAGAAGCAGGTCTTCCTTCTCCTGTGTCGATCGGTACCTGAAGTAATCCGGATAGTCGTAAACCCTCGCGAAATAGTATTCATGGGGAATTACACCTTTTATCTTCCTGATCTTTGGCGCCCAGACGTGGAGAAGTTCGAACCCGAGCTTGTCCATATACTCGTCCACGACCCGTCCCCCATTTCTGGTACAGATACCCGAAAGAATCGGGTATTCTTTCAGTTTCTCGAATTCACCGTCCAGATTCTTCATCGTGAGCCCGAGACCGCTGCCGTCGTTACCTTCCTTCATCGTCTCCAGGGCGAGAATGTTTTCCATGGGAGAGAAGTGCTTATCGGATGTTATCGCTGCCAGTCTGCACATATTCAATTACCTCATCGTCGATTTCTGAAAAAAGAACGTCTCGACCGTGCTGCCGGTGCGAGACGCCGTCACAATCATAATTTATCGATCAAATGGAAAATCAGCTAATCTTCCTCTTCAAACTCTTCATACTCCTCATTCATCTTTAGCGCGCTCCCTGAAAGGACGGAAAGTTTTACCGCCCCGATGGTGCGATATACTTCTTCCGGTTTGAGAAGCTTGCCGTCTACTGTGAGGAGCTCTTCAATCCCGATGCCGAATAGTCTTTCATTTTCTTTCAGATAAGGGAGAATCAGCTTCCAGTCTCGTTTCCTGAAAGGAAGAATCTGCCCGCCGTTCAATTGCTCCGGTACGATGGTCTTATGCGGGTCGCGGACAAAAATTGCTCCGCCTGAGGCGAGTGAGAAGATATTCGATCCCGGATATGGTATTTCCAGAGGCACCATCTTCCCTTCATTATCAAAGGACAGGCCGTTCAGGATAACGAAACCTCCTCCCTTGTACGGATCGCCCGCCATGAAGGATTCTGCGAGGTAGTCGAGCGCCGTGCCGTTTATGACAACCCTCGGTTTTCCGACGGCATTGATGAGGGGGCGGCCTGCCGCGTTTCCGAGGACATAGACCTCGCCGCCTTTCGCTCCGTACATAAATGTCTGGCCGACATCGCCGTATACGACGAGTTTTCCCGATTTCATTATCTGTCCGAGCTGGTCCTGGGCATTTCCATGCACATATATTTCAAGACCATCCATGCCGGACCCCATATAGTCTCCTGTAGAGCCGAAGGCATCGATATGAACTCCCTTCGTGTCCGGACCAAGCCCGCAGCCCAGGAAGCGCTGTCCTCTATGGCCGAAGCAGATGAACCGTTTCCATCCGAGACTGTATGCATTCGAGACAAGAACCGCAAATGAATCATCACCTTCCGGCTCGAACAGGCCGGCGTCAGCAACCAGCACCTTTTCTCCCTTTTTGGGTTTGCGGAGCGCGGAACGGCTGTCAAAATCTATTCTGCAATGGGAGAGCGAACCCTTGGCATCACTGATGATCGGTACAGACCTGAAGACATTATCAAGCGCGCCTGCAACCATCTGGAGCACCGAACGCCGCCTCATGCCGCCCGTCGAATAACGCCGGTCGAGGAGGAGCGAGAGGAGGGTAACAGCCTTATCCATCAAGGCATCCTGCTTGCCAATAGCGACCAGATGGTCCAGAAAAGCGGAAAGCTGTGAATAGTCCCATTCAAGAAAGCGCGGTTTCAGTCCGGCAAAGATCTCTTCCGGGTTCGTCCCGGACAAGTCCTTGAGGATATCCCTGATGAGGGCAACCTCGGCAGCAGGTGCAGCTTGCAGTCGTGCAGAACTGTCATGAGGTATCTGATTCGTCGGGACATCGACGGCCCGTCCGAATTTGTCCGCACAGCTGAGATTCATCTTGCCTGGGGCAGTCTCCTTTACCGTGAAAATAAAGGCGCCGCCATCGGTGTAGCTGCCGCCACGGGCATTCCAGTAATGGTCGGCTACCGTACCGAAGCGCGGGTCTTCTTTTGCGAGGCTTTCAAGTGTGGCATCGATCGCCTGTTTTTCAGAACAGATCAGGCCTATCTCGACTTCGCCTTTCTGCAAAGCAAAGACCTGCGGCCGGAGCATGGCCGTATCCGTGATCCCGATAAGCTGGAACTGTTTCTGCTGAACATCATTGCGCGCAATGATGAAGAACCATGGTCCGTCCGGGGAACCATGAATGTGAGCAGTCTGAATCTGCCGGTATATGAGTTGCTTTTCCGCCGGCAGGTGATCGAAATCCATCTCTCCTGTCGGGGCAAGGGCTTCGATTATGTACTCAAGGGGATAGCCGTAGACTCGGTTCAGGAGATCGAAAACAAGGACGGAGACTTCCGTATCGGTTAGGAACAGGGGGAATACATTCCGCTGACGCAGATAGTCTGATACCGAATAATAATTGGCAAAGTCCCCATTATGGACAAGGGCTTCGTTGAGACCTATAAAGGGATGAGCGCCGCCCGGATGC
>JBGOVD010000016.1:0-13371 GCA_041477935.1 Dissulfurispiraceae bacterium
GATCTTGGTGGCATTATAAAAGGATATGCTGTGGATAAGGTTGCAGAGGTGCTCCGTCAAAACGGCATCAGATCAGGAATCGTTGCTGTCGGAGGTGAAATCAGATCACTCGGAAGAAAGCCTGATGGCACGTCCTGGGTGGTAGGGGTGCAGAACCCGAGGCAGAAAGGTCCTGATGATGAAGTCATCGCAACTATCGAACTATCCGATAAGGCACTCTCGACATCAGGCGATTACAACAAATATTTCGAAAAAGATGGTGTAAGATATCATCATCTTCTTGACCCGAAGACAGGTTATCCATCGCGTCAATGCGGAAGCGCCACGATAGTAGCCGACGACAATACAACCGCAGATGGTTTTTCAAAGCTATTCATACTCGGGCCTGAGAAGGGCCTGGCCGTTGCAAAGAAGCTCGGATTTGATGTGCTGTTTATCGATTGCAAGGGCAGAATCATAATGTCGGATGGAATCAAGAACAAAATCAGTTTCACCGGAAATTGAAGAGCCAGGTTGGGAGATACTAGTATGCTAATATCATGTCCTGTCTGCAAGCAAAAGAGCACATGGGAAGAAAACCCGTGGCGCCCTTTCTGTTCCGAGAGATGCAAGATGATCGACCTTGGCAAATGGGCCATGGAAGATTATAAAATACCTGTAGAGAATGCGGACCAAACAGGTCCCGTAGAAAAAGATGATGACAACAGGAGGGAATCATGATAAAAATCATTGTGGCTGGAGCAACAGGAAGAATGGGGAGCAGGATAGTCGCCCTCTCGACGGATTACAAAGAGATTCAACTCGCCGGCGCGTTCGAGAGAAAAGGACATGCTTCAGCAGGAAAAGACATCGGGCTCCTGTCGGGCTGCGGTGAGTGCAACGTGCCGCTTGCAGACAATGTTGAATCCATTATCGATTCAGGGGATGTCATCATCGATTTCACAATGCCCGAGTCGACCCTCAATAATGTTCAATTGGCCGCCTCAAAGAAGAAAGCCATGGTCATCGGCACCACCGGCCTCTCCTCGCAGCAAATTGAAACTATCAGGAAATATACGAAAGAAATCCCGGTCGTCCTGGCGCCGAATATGAGCGTCGGCGTAAATCTTCTTCTCAAGGTCCTGAAGGACGTTGCAATAGTCCTCGGTGACGACTATGATATCGAGATTGTCGAATCACACCACAGGCTCAAGAAAGATGCGCCGAGCGGCACGGCCCTCAAGATGGCCCAGGTTATCGCCGAGGCCGTAGACCGCAATCTGGACGAAGTGGCTGTCTATGCCAGGAAGGGAATCATCGGCGAAAGGACCAAAAAGGAGATCGGTATCCAGAGCGTCAGAGCAGGTGACATAGTTGGAGATCACACTGTGCTCTTCGGAGGACTTGGTGAACGCATTGAAATTACACACAAGGCATCGAGCAGAGATACCTTCGCACGAGGCGCCCTCAGGGCAGCTCTTTGGTTGACCGATAAAAAGCCCGGATTATATGACATGCAAGACGTGCTGGGGCTGAAGTAATCCGGCAGACACAAAATCGCACATCTTTGAAACTGCGCTCATAGCGGACCGTGTAAAAGATTATGAAGCCGGTTCGACTTTCACTGCGTCTACCGGCGCTTCGCCGTTCGAAGCCGCATGGGTGATATTGTGTATTCTGACATGCGGGAAATGGACCGGCGCGAAGACAGTACCTTCCATTACATCTGACGTAACATTGGCTTTTATGTAGACTTCTCCTCTTCTCGAACTCATGCGAACATAATCGTCATCGATTATATGGTATTTTTCCGCATCTGCGGGATTTATCTTCAAGTAAGCGTCGGATATCGCACTCCCAAGGTTTCTCGACTCAGCCGATATGGTGCCTGAATGTTGTAACAGATCAGAGGTAACCAGGGCCAGCGGATAAATCTCGTCTGGAAGTTCATGAGGACCATCCGACACAGGATGAAATGCAGGAGGATTAGTTCCGGCAAGGGCCAGGCCGGATACAAGTTCAGAAATTTCTTTTCTGATCTGCGTTGCATCCAGCGAGCCCAGCTCGCTATTCATGACACCCGCGAGATCTCTAAGGATCTGCCAGTCGGGAAGGGATTTGCCTGTGGGTGGAAGCAGGCGGGGCATTTGCTGCAACGCTCCGGTCGCGTTCATAAAGGTGCCCTCTTTTTCACCCCAGCTGCATGCCGGCAGCACCACATTTGCCAGTCTGGCTGTCTCTGTGAGACTGATATCCTGCACGATTAAAAAATCGCAGCTCCTCAGACGAAGTTCGACAGCCTCGGACTGTTTGAAGGTTGCCAGTGGATTCTCGCCCATAATATAAAAAGCCTTTACGCCGCCTGCCTTATAGAGCATCGAGTGGGCGTCCTTGCCGCCGGAAACCGGACGGACCCCGGCAACCCACATACCAAGCGTGTTGCAGAGTTCGGCCGGAACCTGAAGAGTTGCGGGGTCATCTCCCATGAGAAGCACGAGATTAGCAGCCAGGAGGAAAGCGTTCAACCCCTTCCGATTTTCAGATATTCCGATAGTCATTGCCAGCAGCCGCTTTGAGGCTTGCTTATAATCGGAAGCGAGATCAATAATTTCAGGCTCGGTCAACCCGGTTACTAAAGATGTATACGCAGGTGTATATCTTTCTATTGTGCCGAGCAAAGCATCGAAGTTCGGAATGGCTTTAGCCCTCTGCCGCACCGATTGATCTTCGCTAAGCAATACTATCAGGCATTTCAGGAGCGCTTCTCCTGACCCCGGTCGTATTTGCAACCACGAGGAGCTGTTTCTTGCGAGCTTTGTATCGAGTGCATCGGCTATGACGAGTTTCGCCCCGTCATTTTTTGCCTTGATGAATTTCAGTCCCCATACCGGTAGCGAGGAGGTAATATCCGATTCCAGGACGAAGATGAAATCGGTCTCCGGCGGGATATCCCACCGGATGGGATGGTAATCTATACCGAGCACTCGTTTTATGGCGTCGTGCGCCATGGCGTAGCCGAAACGCGCGCTCGAATCGATATTGTCGCTGCCGATCACCTCACGCATAAAACGCTGGAGCATATAGTTGTCTTCCATTGTGCATCGCTGAGATCCGAGTGCGCCGATGGCAGATGATCCATGTTCCTGCCGGATTTCATCCAGCCTTTTGGCGATAAGGGCAAGCGCCTCGTCCCAGCCGGCCGGCACCTGCCTGCCCTCTTTGCGGATAAGCGGCGTTGTAAGCCGTTTTTCACCATAGATGAAGTCGAACCCGAACCTTCCCTTAGCGCAAAGATCGCCTTTATTGACGCCCTGCCCGTCTTTGCCGCGGGCTCTCAATATTTTGTTCTCCCTGATGAATAAATGAGTCGTGCAGCCGCAGCCGCAATACGGACAGATTGTAGGGTGCTCCTCCTCGTACCAGCTTCTTGATTTTGAGCGATATGAAATGCTCCCGAGTGCACCGACGGGGCATATGTCGATGCACTGGCCGCAGAATTCGCAATCGAGGTTTTCTTCGAATGCGGGACTCACCTTTGTCTTGAAACCACGGCCAATTAAGTTGACGGCCTGGGCGCCCTGATATTCATTACAAAGTTTCACACACTTTCCGCACAGGATGCACCGGCTCATCGATCGGGAGATAAGCGTTTCTCCCTGCCGCGCAGGCTCATGTTTTCTGACCGCCGAGAACCTGCTTTCCGAAGCACCATACCTGAAGGCAAGATCCTGGAGAGCGCATTCGCCGGCCTTGTCGCAAACGGGGCAATCGAGCGGGTGGTGAAGCAAAAGAAGCTCCAGCAGCGTTTTTCGTATCTTTGCCACCCTTGGAGTATCAGTGGACACGACCATCCCGGCCTTGACCGGCGTTGAACAGGCAGTTATCAACTTTCGCTGCCCCTGGACTTCGACGATGCATAGCCTGCATCCTCCGTAGGGCTTCAATCTCCTGTCGTAGCAGAGATTGGGAATAAAGATTCCATGACTCATCGCCGCCTCCAGGATTGATGTTCCGGGATCAACAGTAATTTTCCGGTTATCGATGGTCAGTTCCGTCATATATTCACTCCTCTCCTGCGGTCACTACTGCAGATGTCTCTTCAAGAACGCACTTCACGGCAAGATCCTCACGCATGCTTCTTGGTCCGATCTTTACAGAATTGAAGCGGCAGGCCTGATAGCAGGAGCGGCACTGTATGCAAAGCTCCTGCGAGATGGAGTGGGGCTTTTTCTTTTCGCCGGTAATTGCCTTCTTCGCGCATACCCTTGCGCATGCCCCGCAGCCGGTGCATATCTCCTCCGCAATATAGAAGGTGCTGAGTTCCCTGCAGACTCCGGCTGGACACCATTTCTGCCTTATATGCGCCTCGAATTCGTCCCTGAAATAACGGATGGTGGTCAGGACCGGGTTCGGTGCACTTTGCCCGAGCCCGCAGAGAGAGGAAGCTATGATATCCTTCGAAAGGTCTTCAATGAGTTCCAGGTCTCCCTCTTTACCCCTGCCCTCGGTGATATCTTTTACCAATTCATACAGCACGGTGGTGCCGATCCTGCAAGGAGTGCATTTTCCGCACGACTCATCCGCAGTGAATTCCAGGAAGAATTTAGCGACGCTCACCATGCAGTTGAGATCGTCCATTACCACCATGCCTCCGGATCCCATGATGGCGCCGGTCTTGACAATGTCCTCGAAAGTCACTGGTGTATCGAGTAGCTGCTCCGGGATGCATCCGCCCGACGGCCCGCCGAGCTGCACTGCCTTGAACTTCCGGCCTTTCGGAATGCCGCCTCCTATATCAAAGATGATCTCCCTCAACGGAGTTCCCATCGGGACTTCAATGAGCCCTATATTGTTTACCGCTCCGCTCAGTGCGAAGACCTTTGTGCCGGTAGATTTCTCTGTGCCGACACTCTTGAACCAGTCAGCCCCATGCCGTATTATCAGCGGGACATTGGCGAAGGTCTCGACATTATTCAGGACGGAAGGCTTGCCGAATAACCCTTTATGGACAGACTGGGGCGGCCTCGTTCTCGGCATACCGCGTTTGCCCTCGATGGATGTCATGAGGGCCGTAGATTCACCGCATACAAAAGCGCCTGCTCCCTGGTAGATCTCGATATCGAAATCAAAGCCCGTTCCCAGGATGTCTTTACCCAGTAACCCGTACTCATTGGCATGGGCAATGGCAAGCCTCAAATGTTTGACAGCCAGAGGGTATTCTGCACGGACATATATATATCCCTTTCTCGAACCGATAGCCTTTGCGCCTATTATCATGCCTTCAAGGACGACATGCGGGTCGCCTTCCATGACACTCCTGTCCATAAAGGCGCCCGGATCGCCTTCATCCCCATTGCAAAGTATATATTTCAAATCTGCGCTGACAGCGGCCGCTTCCTCCCACTTGAGGCCGGTCGGAAAACCGGCCCCTCCCCTGCCTCTGAGACCGGATCGTTTCATTTCGTCGACGATCTCACCCGAAGTCATTTCGGAAAGGGCTTTAGCTGCAGCCATATATCCGTCATGCGCAATGTAATCTTCTATATTTTCAGGGTCTATGAGCCCTTTGTTCCTCAATACCCGGAGCACTTGCCGGTTGAAGAACGGTATGTCTTGTGCCAGCGGTATCTGCTCTTTGCTAGCAGGGTCTTTGTACATGAGCCGGGTGACAGGACTACGCTTTACAAAGTGTTCCTCGACGATGGCAGGGACATCTGCAACGGTAACTTTCTGATAGAAGCTATCTTCGGGCTGGATAATAAGAACAGGCCCATTGGCGCAGAATCCGTTGCAGCCTGTCAGAACTATCCTGATCTCCTTGTCGAGCCATTTATTCCTGAGTTCTTCCCTGAATGCATCCCTGATCTTCGGGCTTCGGCCTGCGATGCATCCGGTCCCGCCGCAGAGCATAATGCTTGCGCGATAGCCGCGGTCAGCGCGCTGCTCGCCTTTAAGCGATTCCGCCAATGTCCTGAAACTATCGAGTGTGAGCCGTTTCACTTCGATCCCCTCCGATATAGCAATAAACGTTTAGGATTTTCAATATTTTCGGTAGACGGTCCTATACGTAGTCCTTCAGTAGATCCACAGCCTTTACAGGATTGACCGGGCCATGGGTTTCCTTGTCTATTACTACTACCGGAGCGAGCCCGCAGGCGCCGAGGCATCGCACTGTCTCAAGAGAAAATTTCTTGTCCGTGGTCATGCCTCCGACTTCCACATTCAGACCTTCGCTAAGGTGCCTGACTACCTCTTCCGCGGACTTCACATAACAGGCCGTGCCGAGACAGACTCGTATGTTGTGTCTGCCTCTCGGCTTCATGGTGAAATAGGAATAAAACGATACGACCCCGTGGACCTCGCTCTCGGAGACCCGCATGCCTTTTGCTATACGTTTGAGTATGACCTGCGGAAGGTAACCGACGATCTCCTGGGCCGCCTGAAGCACGGGTATCAGGCTGCCCGGCTTATTCCGGTATCTCGCCATGACCGAGTCCAGTTTCCGAAGCATTTCAGGACTGAACTCCCCTTGCGAATCGGCTTCAGTATGCTTTTGGTCAGAGTCCTTCCTAAGTGCCCGGTCGATCGTCCGGAATAGAACATGTGCCGGGGAGTAGCCCGGAATATAGTAGTCGATCTTCAGTTCCATGGCCCTATTGTACTGCTCCGGAGATGGCGAATGCGCCATGAGAATAACGGGAGTTTCAGGAGAGGCCGTCTTCAGGGACCTGATAAAATCGATGTCTTCTTCACGGGAGCGGCCTACGTCAAGGATAATAAGATCGTACTTCTTCAGTCCAAGATTCTCCAGCGCCTCGCCGATCGCACCGACACTCTCGACAAGGTGACCTTGAGGAGCCAAGACTCTCCGCAGTTCACCCGATGCAGCCATCCGCTCGTCTATAACCAGGATTCTCGAACTCATTTTCCTCCATTACGGTCACAACTATTTTCCACTTGAGTCCGTTCGGGATCAAATCACCTTTGCCGCATTAACCCTGTTAGGTGGAAGATTCGTATGGATTCGGCTCTTCTTCCAGGAACCTGAAGTAGTAACTGTATGCCTGGGTCATACTCTTGTGGGGAACTGAAGTTGCCCTTTCGAGTTCCCTGCCATACCCATCAGTCTTGGCGTCGTCTTTGCTTACGATTACAAGATTGACCACCTTGGCATTATGGACGGCTGTTACCAGGGCATCATGCGCTGCACCTGACGGGTCGTGAAATTTTACGACGGCTCCCAGGACCGGGGCGATAACTCTATTGACCGGCTGCTTCGCCTCAGTTTCATAGCGTCCTTCCACCGCCCGTTTATACTTCAGTGCGTAATCTCGAAGCAGCAACAGGACTGCGGCCAGGACGATCGTTACTACTGCCATCGCGGCAACCAAAATACCGATTAGAAACTGCGTTGTCATAGCGGACCCCCCGATGCGTTTAGGCTGAACGCCGCCGTTCTTAAACTGTCTGTCCTCCCGAAACAAGAAAGCCACGGGAGTATGCCCTTGCTACGGTATTCTTTTCCCGGAGCTGCCGAGTTTTGCCTGGTCCGGCGATGCGCTGAAGTCCGACCTTCGCGGATGCCAGAAGAGCTTGAAATATGTTCCTTCTCTTTCATTACCCATATAAGAATCGAAATTCCTGAGCAGCCTCTCTTTGTTCATATAGAGCGCCTGTCGGCTTACATCAGCGTACTCGTAATGTTCGGTCAGCACCACGGCACTGAAAGGACAGGCCTCCACGCATAGTCCGCAATATAGACATCTCAATACCTCGATCTCGTAACGGTCGACAATCTTCGTGTTCTCAGGTCCATCGCTGGTGTAAATATGAATACATTCCGAAGGGCATATGGCTGCGCAGAGTCCGCAGCCCACACACCGGGCTTCTCCGGTGGCAGGATTTCTGGTAAGGGCATGAAGTCCCCTGAAGCCGACCGGAACCGGCCTCTTTTCCTCGGGATATCGGCGTGTAACGGGTTTGTCTGAGATATTTCCGAAGGTCAGACTCATGCCTTTCAGGAAATCGATGAAAAAAATCTTCCTGGCAAGCTCACGCAGTTTTATCATGATATCACCCTGTCCATTGCATCGCAAACTTTCTTTTCCTTAACCGCACTACTATCGATCACACTCTCCCATTACTATATCTATAGTCCCGATATTTGCTATGGCATCGGCTATAAGACCGCCCTCGCACAACTTTGGAAGATATGATGCATGCACGAAGGACGGTGCGCGGATCCTCATCCTGTAAGGCTTCCCCGAGCCGTCACTGACGATATAGAAACCCAATTCTCCCTTTGCTCCCTCAACGGCCGAATAAATCTCGCCTTTAGGCATGCCGATGGGGCCTTTAGTTATAAGTACAAAATGGCGGATCATTGTTTCCATGTCGGCGAGGATATATTCCTTGGGTGGAAGGGTATATTTCGGCATATCCTGCGACATAACAGGGCCATCGGGAAGCTTTTCCAGGCATTGAGCGATAATCCTGTTTGACTGTCTCAGCTCCAGCATCCTGCAGCGGTACCTGTCATAAACGTCTCCGTTACTGCCGACAGGCACCTCGAAGTCCATCTGTTCGTACGCATCGTATGGCTGGGCCTTTCTCACGTCATACGACACTCCAGAGCCTCGAAGAGTCGGTCCTGTAAGCCCCCAGTTCACAGCCTCCTCGGCACTAATTATCCCCACGCCTCTGGTTCTCTTCAGCCAGATCCTGTTCGTATCGATAAGCGTTTCATACTCTTTGATCTTCCCGGGGAATTCTTCGGTAAAAAGATGAAGAGCATCGACGAATTCCTGGGAAATGTCGTTTTTAACCCCGCCTATCCTTGGATAGCTTGTTGTCAGTCTGGCTCCGCATAGTATCTCAAAAAGATCAAGTATGCGTTCCCTGTCCCTGAATGCGAGGAATAGAACAGTCATAGCGCCTATGTCGAGTGCATGGGTGCCCAACCAGAGGAGATGGCTCGAAATGCGGGACATCTCGGCCGTCATGGTCCTGATATACTTTGCCCTGCCAGGCGCCTCTGCCCCGATCATACGCTCGATCGCTACGCAGTACCCCTGGTTGTTCAGCATGCCGGATATATAATCGAGCCTGTCGGTAAGGGGCAGCCCTGAGAGGTAAGTCCGGTGCTCCGCCAGTTTCTCTGTGCCTCGGTGCAAAAAGCCGACAACAGGTGAGCATTTTACGATTGTCTCACCGTCAAGCTCGAGTATCAGTTTAAGTACGCCATGGGTCGCCGGATGCTGAGGCCCCATACTTACAATTAGATCTCTTCTACTTCGGTTCAAAGGTTCCGCAGATGGCATCATTTGCACCTATACGGCCTTTCCGGGGGGCTATCCCTTGATCTGACTTAGTACGATGGAGCAAGTCCCAGTCTATACTTCCAAATCAAGACATATGAATTGATGGTTGATAACAAGCGTTTCCGTGACGAGCCGATTTGACTTGCAGCTTCGTAGAAAATGATTGAACAGAGGTCCCATTGTACCTCCAAGATTCGCATTATAAGAATATATCTTTATAATGTATAAGACAATGATAAGTCTTTTATTCTGAACTGTCAAGTCGCTTTTTAGTCTGTTTTTTTGTCAAAAAAGGGGGCTTAAGCAGCCCCCTTTTTTTCATTTCATCAACTATTAGTCCGATATGAAGATTCTAGCCGCCCTCATAAATAACGTGCTCTTGCCACATAAACCAGTTGCTGGAATCGTTAAGCAGCGAGCAGGTATTCTGGAAGATCGCGTAATGCTCTCCCTCATCTTTTGCCAGGCACTCGAAAAGGGCTTTCTCGGCGGGAGTAGCAGCTTCAGCCGCCGCCTTCAGATAAAACTCGGCACCCTCCTTCTCCATCTTCATGGCAATCTTAAGGGCTTCCACGTCGTCAGTGGTAGCATCAACTTTCTGCATAACCACGTCTTTATTCTGTTCGTATATGCTCTTCATGTCCTGTTTCGGAGTCGTATTGGACGGCTTAAAACCCAGCCCCTTAAGAACGTTGGTCGCACAGACGATGTGATATTGCTCATCTTCCGCAATGCTCAAAAACATTTTTTTTCCCACTGGGCTGTTAGTTTTTTCAGCACACTTCTTGTAAAAAGCGACAGCATCCTTTTCCATCTTGATCGCCATTTCTACAGACACCATAACATTAGCCTCCTATTCCTTCTCGAATGAATCCTTGCCTGCGCCGCATACGGGACAGACCCAGTCTGCAGGGACATTTTCGAATGCAGTCCCCGCACTTACGCCATTATCAGGGTCCCCGTATTCGGGATCATATACGTAACCGCAAATCGAGCACTTCCACTTGTCCATCTAATCCTCCTTAAGGTATTGTATGAATAAAATATAGCAATGAAACCCGTCTATTGCAAGAGATCTTCAGCCCCGGATTTTTCGATCAGTTCGAGTTTGACCTTGGCGATGCGCTGTCCCACCATTTGTATAATCCTGATACGTTTGCCGTCAGTCTCGACCAAATCCCCTGTCTGAGGTATCCTTTGAAGGGATGTAACTATGAATCCACCTAACGTCTCATATTCAGGAGATTCCGGGATATCCAGGTCATAGTCCTCATTGAGGTCCCTGAGACTTATCGACGCGTCTATAATCATGGAGCCATCACCCAGCCGGATGACCGGACTTTCAATATCATCTTCGTCTCTTATTTCTCCGACTATCTCCTCTATGAGGTCTTCAAGAGTGACCAGTCCCGAGACTGCGCCATATTCGTCTATTGCAACAGCCATATGTATCCTTTTTTTCTGCATCTCCCTGAGGAGGATGCTGATCTTCATCGTCTCGGGGACAAAGATCGGCGGCTTTACGATCTTCCTTATGTCGACCTTGCCTGATGTTGAAAAGAGATTATAAAAGTCTTTTGCATAAAGGATACCCCTGATATCGTTCAAGTCCTTCCCGATCACCGGATATCTCGAAAACTTCTCTTCGGCAATTAAATTTTTTACCTCGTCTTCGGTCATTCTGATCCTGATCGTTACCATCCGTGGCGCGGGGATCATGACTTCCCTGACAAAGGTATCGGTAAATTCGAACACGCTATGGATTAGTTCCTTTTCTTCGGGCTCAAAGACACCCTGTTCTCCCCCTTCTTCGATAAGGAGCTTCACCTCTTCCTCAGACACGAAGGCCCTTTTGTTAAAGGCCCTTCTGCCGAAGGGCTTCAGAAGAAAATTGCTGGTTGCAGTAAGGACATTCACGAATATGGTGGCAAAAGTAGAAAATCTGCGTATGAATGGTGCAACATGCAGTGCGATGCCTTCAGGATTGGACAGTGCAACGGATTTTGGAATCAACTCTCCGAAGATGAGAGAGAAAAAGGTTATAACGACCACTACAAGACCGATCGATATGGCTTCACTGGATGCAGCAATAAAGGCTATGGGGACAGTGCTTATAAGCGGCTTCACGGCCTTAACGGCAGCCGCGCCGCCTATGGCCGAAGCGAGTGCTCCTGACAGAGTCATCCCTATCTGGATAGTGGCAAGAAAGCGATCGGGCTCTTCGCGCAGGCTGAGCAGTATTTTCGCGTTCTTCCTCTCCTCTTCCACCATTTGCTTGATGCGGGTCCTTCTGGAGGTAACTACTGAAATTTCGGAGGCGGCAAAAAAACCGTTAATGATGATGAATATGGATATTAGGATAATTTCGATCATTTTAAGGACAAACGACTGTTTAACTCCTTTCTGATTTTTAATTGCAAAGTCGGCACTGCATCATATAAGCAATACCGTTATTATAGCATCATCCGGCCCGTTCTCTAAGAGGCAAGGCCTGTAACCATCATCCTTTCGCTACTTCAGGAAAGACCTTGAGAATATTTCTTACAATATCCGGATAGCGTGCAATCAGCCTCAATTCGTCGTCTGTCAACGGCTTCTGCGTATGCATGTTGGCGTACTGGACGAGTTCGAATACATTTCTCGCATCTCTATCGTCATGGAATTCTATGCCGAGCTTGCCGTAGACATGCCTGAAACCCTTTATGCCGCCATACTCTCCCGTTGTTATTATACGTCCGGTTTCGAGCCGCTCGGGCTCTCCCCTGCCGACGTCCTCCGGGTCGTAAAGCTCGTAGGTCCTCCTGTTCTTCAGTGTGCCGTCTGCATGGATGCCTGATTCGTGAGCAAAGGCATTAGCTCCAACGCCGGGCTGGGTAATCGGGACAGGGATATTGAATGCATATGAAGCGTATCGGGCCACTTTCCATGCCTTGGTAAGATCAATGTGCTCATCCAGGCTCAGTTTTTCCTTGAAGCCGTGAGCGAATTTGAGCGCCAGGATTGTCGATACCAGATCACAGTTCCCTGCCCTCTCTCCGTAGCCGTTGATGGTCGTATCTATGAAACAGTCGACGCCGGCCTCTATTGCCCCCTGTGCGCCGGCGAGAGATACGGCGACAGCCATGCCGAGGTCATTGTGGCAATGCATTTCGACCGGGTACTTCGTCGCGAGAGCAAGCTCCCTGATCTTTTCGAATATGGTAATGGGGTCATCTGCGCCGAGAGTGTCGGAATACCTGAACCTGTCCGCCCCGGCCTCCCTAACTGCAAGGGCGTATTCGAGAAGCCTGCCCGGCTCAGTCCGTGAGCCGTCTTCGGCATTTACTCCGACTGTCACGGCTCCGTATTTCCTTGCGAGCCTTATCGAAGCGCATACACCCTTTAATATGTCATCCCACGACCTCTTCCCCATAAACTTGGTCCGCAGCATGACATCGGACGTAGACATGGAAAGATTGATATGCCTGAGATCGGGACAATTTCCGAACGCAAGTTCCACGTCAGCGGGAATCGCCCTGCACCAGCCCTCCAGACGGAGTCTCTTTATTGCACCGATCTTCGCAAGTTCGAGGTTTGCATTGATATAGCTGATTTCATGCTTCAGTGTGGGAAAACCTATTTCGCTTTGATATACTCCCATCTCGTCAAGATAAAGATTCAGCATCGTCTTGGCGAGCTTGGGTAACAAGATGCGAGATGTCTGGACGCCGTCGCGGTTCGTGACATCCACGAGATAAACTTTATTCATGCATCTCCATGATTTCACTGCAAGACTTCCTGATATGGCGCTCCGGACGTGTTTGCCTATTTGGTCTTCTTGGGTATTTCCCGCGCTATGGCTACTTTTCCGGTCCTCACGAATTCCTTGATTCCCATCGGCCTCATCAATTCGATGAAAGCGTCGATCTTCTTTTCGTCACCCGTGACCTCGATCGTATAAGTATCCTGGCTGGAATCGACAACGCGGCCCCTGAAGATCTCAGAGGTCCGCAGGACTTCTATCTTGTTTTCTTTGCGCGGAGAGACCTTCAGGAGGATCATCTCCCTTTCGACATGATCAAGCTCGGTAAGA
>JBGOVD010000283.1:0-3838 GCA_041477935.1 Dissulfurispiraceae bacterium
ATCTGGCCCGCCTTGCGTTCATGCGCGCCCGTGAAGGCCCCTTTTTCGTGGCCGAAGAGTTCGCTTTCCAGGAGATGCTCCGGAAGGGCGGTACAATCTATCGGGATGAAAGGCTTGTCGGCCCGTGGAGATTCATAATGGACCGCTCTGGCGACCAGTTCCTTGCCGGTGCCGCTTTCGCCGGTGATCAGCACGTTCGAGCTGCTCTTTGCAACGGTCTCGATCAGGTTGAATACTTCCTGCATAACGTCACTTTTGCCGATGATGTTTTTAAAGTTGTAGCGATCTTTCAGCTGGGATTTGAGGGAGATATTTTCAACGAGCAGCCGATGCTTTGAAACGGCCTCCCTCGTGACGGTGAGCAGCTCATCGGGATTCACCGGCTTGGAAATATAGTTGAAGGCGCCCGTTTTCATCGCTTCCACGGCCATTTCTATTGTCCCGAAGGCAGTGAGCATAACGACCGGAATGCCCGGACTTTTTTTGCGCAATTCGGAGAGAAACATGAGTCCGTCGATACCGGGCAAACGATAGTCCGTTATTACTACATCAAATACTCCCCTGGACGACCTGTCGAGTCCCTCTTCGGCAGTGCGGGCTGTGGTAACCTCGTAACCGTTGTCCTTCAATATTGCTGAGAGCACTTTCAGCGTGTTTATCTCATCGTCGACAAGAAGGACCGATCCGGCAATTCCGCTCATGACTCATGCTCCATGGGTAGTGATATTCTGAACTCCGTGCCTTTTCCAGTTTCGCTCCGGACCGAGATATCGCCCTGATGGTCCCTGATGATCCGCTCGACACAGGCGAGTCCCAGTCCCGATCCACGGGTCTTTGTAGTATAAAACGGCTTGAATATATCGGGGATGATCTCTTTGCCGATTCCCTGCCCGTTATCCTGTATGATAACATCAACCTTACCGTCGCGCACTCCTGTGGCAATCCTGATCGTATCTCCGGGAAGGGTCGCGTCCAGTGCATTGACCAGGATATTCAAAAGGGCCTGTTTGATCTGCTGCAAGTCGAAGCGAAATGGTTCCAAGGCCTCATCGAGGTTAGTCGTTATTTCCACATTATTCTCAGTTGCCTCCTGTCTCACCAGGTCGACCATCTCGACGATCGCGCGGTTGAGGTCGGAAGTAATCAGTTTCAGCGGCGCCGGTTTTGAGAAAACAAGATATTCGGTCACGATTTCATTCAGTCGTTTCGTCTCCTGCTCGATGATCGAGAGAAATTCGCTCAGTACCTCCCCTTCGAAATTCTTCTGGAGGTATGATACGGCCCCGCGGATTGCATTGAGAGGGTTTTTCACTTCATGGGCGACGGTCATGGACATCTCTCCAAGTGCCGAGAGCTTTTCGAGACGGGCTTTTTCGCGGTTGCTCCTTTCAAGCTCGTCCATGCTTTCTTTCAGTCGTATCACCATATCGTTGAAAGACTCTATGAGTTCTCCAATCTCGTCTCCGCTCGCCTCCCTGTATACCGGGCAATTACGGCAGAGTTCAATTTTATCCTGCATGTTGTCCTGTGACAAGCCGTAACACTTTGTGCCTCTTACCGTCCAGCAACGGCTTTTTCCGAATGCCGGACAGTCGGTGCGCCCGCACATAAGGACCTTGCGGCAGTCCGGACCGTTCTCTTCTATTGAGATGTCAAGCACGCCCGCTCTTACACTTTCCATTTTTCCCCTGAGATTCCGCATCGGCGTGGTCAGCACTTTAGACAGCATAAACGCGCCGCCTATGCCTGTCAAAAGCATTATTCCCGATATAATAATGATATAACGTTCGAGCCCCGTCAGGCTGTCGGCGATGAGTCCATCCATCCGTTCTTTAGAGAAACCGGCGACTGCTGTGCCGATCCTCTCGTAGCCAATTTCGACCGGGACCGTTATCTCTTTGATCGAAGTTTCGCTGTTTGCCTGAATGGGCTCTTGAAGTTTTGCGGCAGGCACAGGGGAGGGAGAGACAGCATAGCGGCTGATCACCGTACCAAGCTGTTTTCGGTCGGTATGGGCCACCACCCTTCCGGTACGGTCCGTCACCAGAGCATAGACGCAGCCGGGCGTCTGCGAGACAACCTGCAGATGTTCGTCGAGTTTGAGCGGATCAAGGAACATCAGGGGTTCGATGTTGTCCTTTGCGAAATTGCGTATGATGAGAAGCTGGCTGTTTTCCATCTCTTCCCTGAGGGCGTTTTTCTGATAAGTGATTATCAGGGCGTTGACGACGACCATTATCACCAGGATAAGCAGGACCACCGAAAAAGTAAATTTCCGGGCAATCGGAAGTTTTCTGAAAAATGATGCGATACGCTCTTTCATGGCTAGTATTTCTTCAGTTCTTCGAGTTCCTGTTCGTTCGCAGCCCTGAACCCGCGGATATGGGAAGACTTCAGGATGTTTTTGTCATCGAAATCGATCAGCAGCTGCCGTACCTTCAGGGCCAGTGCCTGATTGCCTTTCCTCGTCCAGGCTATCGGCCAGTTCGGCAGCGGACTTGTCGTCGCAAGGATATGAATGTTCTTCATGTCGATTTCGTCCTTCAATACCTGGAGGGCCGCCTCACGCACGAAACCCGCATCGGCGAGACCGTTATATACGCCGAGGATTACCTTTTCCTGGCGCTTGGCGTCGATGATCGTGAGATCACGTTCGACGCGTATGCCGCGCTGGGCAAGGAAGATTTTCTGCGACAAAAAACCACCGGCCGACTTCGGCGAGACTATCATGACGCGCTTACCCTTCAGGTCGTCGACAGTTTTTATTGGGCTGTCCTTTCTCGTAATGATGACTCCGCGAAAAGATTCCATACCGCCGGTCTCTTCATCGGGCCGGCCTATGGACGAGACCAGGGCCTTAATGGGGTAATCCCGGTCTATCTGGGCGAATACAAATGGGTTCTGGTACGAAAAATCGACTCTGCCGCTCTTGACTACCTGCGTAAATTCTTCGAAATCCTTTGGAATCACCAGCTTGAACTCGTAGCCGGTCTTGTCCGAAAGATATCTCATCAGCGGCTCGTAACGCCGGTATATGGTCGTTGCAGGATAAAGCGGGAGGACTGCAAAGCGCACGGTGCGCGGGCCATATTCGATATAGTCTTTCCCTGTGAGGTTCTTGATCATTATTCTGACGAGGTCGAAGTCCCTGTCTTCAGCCGGAACGAAACCCTCCATATCCTGCTCGATCGCAGCCAGTATGCCCTTGTCTTTAAGAGCGATCAGGCTTTTGACAAGGGCATTGCGGTCCTTTTGCGGAAGTGTCGCCGAGGCGCAAAGAAAGAGCTGAGGCACAGGGTCCGAGCGTTTGATAATCCTTAAACCGTCGGAGGCATATTTTTTTGCTACCGCTTCACTCAAGCCGCCCACATCATAAGTGCCGACAAGCACTGACAAGGCGATGCGGTCTTCCTGCTGCATATAATCGACCTTGGCGAAATCCCCTGCATTGATCCCTACATCGTGGAGCATTGCAAGAGGAATGAGGTGACTGAACGAAGACCGCTCGCTGCCAAGGGCAAGGCGTTTGCCTTTTACATCGACGATCTTCTCTATGCCCTTCAGGTCCTTTGCAACCAGGACACTTCGAGATGCCGCACTATCACTGCCGATAGCACGAACCAGGGGGATGACCTTTCCCTTATACCGTGCCCTCGCCTCGCAATAGGCTGCCGGATCGAGGTACGAGAGGTGAACAGAGCCCTGCACCAAGCCTTCTATGGCGGAGTCGTAGTCGCGCGCGATCGTTATCACTACAGGCCTGCCCAGCTCCCGTTCCAGGTAATATTTAAGCGGCAGGAACTTCTCGAACATCGAGCGCGGGCTTTCGACCGGCAGG
>JBGOVD010000012.1:0-14645 GCA_041477935.1 Dissulfurispiraceae bacterium
ACAATTTCCCTTACCGTAGATGGGAAAAAAGGATTGAAAAAGTTCATCTTCTGGGGAAGATATCCTATCCTTTCCCGGTATCTCATCTCAGCTGGAGGATGCCCGAAGAGCATTACACTGCCGGCGGTCGGGACCAGAAGCCCAAGCATCAATTTAATAAGAGTTGATTTACCCGAGCCGTTAGGCCCCACAAGACCTATATAATCGCCCTCCATGACATCGAACGATATATCGCTCAGCACCTCGACCGAATTGTATCTATACGACAGCTTCTCGACGCCTGCAAGCTTTACCGGCATTGAAGCCCCTTCTCCAGGTTTTCCAGATTCTTTTCCATCAGACCGACAAAGGATACTCCTTTCCCGAATTCCTCCTTGCTGATATTATGAGCGCCGTGCAGAAAGAGAAGTTGAGCGCCGGTCTCGCGAGCGAGCGTCTCAGCCACTCGTGGCGCGAGAAGTTCTTCGTAAAAGATATATTTCAGGCCTTGCCCCTTGAGCATTCTGCTTATCTTTACCAACTGGCCCGGAGTCGGTTCGGCGTCAGGTGAAAAACCATATGCCGATACATAAGTCAATCCGTACCTTTTGGCAAGATATCCGAAGGCGAAATGTCCGCCGTTGATGAAAGTTTTTTGCGCGCATTTGCCGAGACCCTGCCTGAATTTATCGTCCATGGTTTTGAGAATCGCTTTATACTGTTCGGCATTTTTCTGGTAATAGTCCTTGCCCGCCGGGTCTTTCTGAATTAAGGCATCGCGGATCGTATCTACCATGACGACTGCATTCCCGAGGTCAAGCCAGATGTGGGGATCCATCCCGGCATGACCATGTTCCTTCTCGCGATGTCCGCCCTCATTATCCTCATCTTCGTCATTGATGAAAACAATCCCCTTGCTTGAATCGAGGATGAGCGTCTGTTTGTTGTCCATCCCTTTTATAATATCCGCAACCCAGGGTTCCATATACTTATTGGTATATACGAATATATCGGCATGATTAAGATTCAGGACATCAGCGGGCTTGGGCTCGAAACTGTGCGGCTCGACACCCGGCGGAAGGAGCAGTTCGACCGCGACCCTATCTTTTCCCACGTTTTTTACAAAATCATAGAGAGGGTAGAGACTTGCAACCACCCTTATCTTGTGCGCGCCTCCGGTTGATGACGTATTATCGGCCTTTTGGCACGAAATCCCGATTACGCAGCACAATACAGCCAACGCAACGACAATTTTTCTAAGAGGCATTGATCTCTCCTTTTTTTCTGGAACATGGTTCGCAAAGACCGTTGATCTGGAGAATATGGGAAAGAACCCTGCCCTTCAAGTTGCGCGACACCTCATTTTCAATCTCTCTCGACGCGCAAAAATTAAGGTCCTCTACCTTTCTGCACGATACGCAGATGAAGTGGTGATGGTGCCCTGCATTTTCGCAATAATAGTAGTAGAGCTGCCGGCTCGGATGAATGATCTTTGTAATGACTCCCTTATCCGATAGCTCTTCGAGTATACGGTACACCGTCGGCAGTCCTATAGTGTTGAGCTTTCGCTTCAGCTTCTTCCATATCTCCTCCGGACCGGCATAGGCCCGCTCACGGGCGAGAATGGAGAGCACCGCAAGCCTTCTAGGAGTTGCTTTGAGCTGAAGTTGTTTGAGGAGCCGGATAAAATGTTCGTTATTCATATATAGGTTAAATAGAAACGATTTCTGTTTATTATGGTAACGAGTTTTTATGCCGATGTCAAATTATGAGAGGAATTCAGACGCCTCTTTGGTCCGGATGATAGATATATTTGTGGAGTTGAAGGTTCAGCCTGACAGGCAGTCTGTCCCGGAGTATCCATGCGGAGAGATCCGAAGGCTGGATCATCCCGTAAGCCGGTGAAAAGAGTACCGCGCATTTTTCAGACAAACCGAATTTAGCTACAATTTCCTTCGCCCATTCATAATCAGCACTGCTTGTAATCACTAATTTCAGCTCGTCAGTTCTCTTCAGATGTTCAAAGTTAGCAGCATGCAAAGTCTCGGACATGCCGCTGCCGGGTGTCTTGACATCCATGATGATGGTTGCCCGGCCGTCTACATCGGAGATATTTACACTGCCGTTCGTCTCTATGAGGACTCTTAACCCTGAGTCGATCAACCTCGATATCAGGGGAAGAACTTCATTCTGAAGCAAGGGTTCACCACCGGTGATCTCGACGAGCTTGAAACCGTAACTGCGCACGGCTTCAACTATCTCATCCTCGGTCATGTCCCGGCCTTCGTCGTATGCATACCTGGTATCGCAATACGAACACCTGAGATTGCAGCCTGTCAGCCTGACAAAGACGCACGGCAGCCCTGCATAAGTGGACTCCCCCTGAATACTCGCGAATATTTCGCATACTTTCATGACATTAACTCTATCACGGAGGAAGAAATTTGGACAATATAGAACCCTTTAATCCTCCTCTTGCCAAGGGCAGGTCAGGAGGGGTGGTGGATCTCGTTATAGGCAATAACGATATTTTCCATTCAGTTATGCTATAATTTTTCTCGTGGATATACATCAGCTCAGGATCTTCGCATCGGTCTTTAAAAACAGGAGCTTTTCGCGGGCTTCGGAGGAGCTTTACCTCACGCAGCCTACGGTCAGCGATCATATCAAGTCGCTTGAAGAGGAATTCGGCTGCAGTCTCTTCGACCGACTGGGAAGGACCATCCTCCCGACAAAAGAGGCTGAGGCACTTTATGGTCATGCACTGGAGATCATTGAAAAGGCCGATGCAGTAAAGGACATCATCGGACGCTTCAAAAAAGAGCCCACCGGCAAACTCATCCTGGGAGCGAGCACGATTCCCGGCACCTACCTGTTGCCGCCGGTCATGGCCGCATTCAGAAACCAATATCCGTCCATTTCATTTCAGATAATCATAGGCGACTCGAAGGAGATAGTAGAAAAAGTCCTGGCGCATGACTTATTGCTTGGGGTAGTCGGCTCAAAACTGAACAATGATCAAATTACATATACTCCACTGGTCGAAGACGAATTAATAGTCGTGGCGGCCCCCTCTTTCACCAGTAAGAACAGTATAAGCCTGCGCGATCTCTCCGAGCTTCCTTTTGTTCTTCGTGAAGAAGGCTCCGGCACGAGGATCGTGATCGAAAGAATATTCTCCGGCAAAGGCATCGCCATGGACAGCGTCAAGACCGTCGGTTATTTCGGTTCGACCGACGCAATAAAACAGGCCGTCAAGGCCGGCATGGGGGTATCGATACTCTCGCGTCTTTCAGTCCGCGATGAATTGAAATTTAAGGTTCTAAAGGAAATAAGGGTAACCGATCTGCAGATGAAGCGTAACTTCTACCTCATAACACACAAGAAAAGGTCCCTCCCCGCAACTTACTCGCTCTTCATGAATCACATTACAAATGAATCAAAATCGGCTTAGTTTCGCACCACGATATTACGTCGATCGCTCTCTTGATTCGCCCATAGACAAAAAGGGGAGAAGCCTGAGACGAGCCCCTCCCCTTTTTTCAAAAACTATAATTTCAGTTATGGCGTTTCAAGCACGACAGTGCTCGCCTGCGGTCCTTTTTCTCCCATTTCTTCCTTATAACGGACAAAAGAGCCGGCCTTCAGGCGCTTGAAATTCTTGTCCAGGACACTGTTTTCGTGGAAATAGATTTCATGTCCGTCTTCAGTGGCTGCGAGAAAGCCGTAACCATCATCAGGGAAAATTGAAGTCACGACTCCGTGCGGCGGTTCCTCATGATGCTTCACGTCGCCCCGCAGTTTCGTCGCATAATCCTCAAGTTTGCGACGGGCTGCATCAAAGGCCTCTCTGATTGCGATATCGAGGTCTTTACTAGGCCTGTTCTTTATAACAATCTCCTTGCCGGGGACCGTTATATCGATGTTGATGTTGTACTCAACTGCATTCAACTCCTGCTTTTTATATCTGTGAGGTACTTCCACGGTGACCCGGCAGCGCGTGATGCGGGGGAAAAAGGTATCCAGTTTCTCAGCACGTCTCTTCAAATCATCTTTAATCGGCTCGCTGAGTTCGATATTTCTCGTTGTAATCTGCAAAGGAATTTCCATTGAACTACTCCTTTCGCTGCATCTGAATCATTTATTAGTCAAAGCACGCCCTATGAATAAATTGCGCAATAACACGCCTGATAAAGTGACCAAGGAAGATATGCTCTCTACTAAATGTGCAGAGAGCTCATGCTGCCCACTGCCGCAACCCTTTTCATTGCGGGATAAGAAACAGGGGCGCATTTTCTGACAAGGTCAAGAAATTCACATTTTTCAGGGTGGTTCATTCCAGCCATCTCAGAGCATATTCTGAATCCCTCGTCACTGAAAAATGCGACATCCTCTTCACACCGGTTTTCACCCAGAAAATCGTCTGCTGCTTGAAGTATTATCGCCTCTGCAAGTGTCTTCAGATTCATAACATCCTCCTTTGTCATTGATGACACTTTGAATATACCGGCAGGCGGCATTAAATGGGTATCAGTCTCAAGCTGATTTTATTGTAAGAAAGGGGACATAGATATGTAGGGCATATTCCGACAAAGTCTTAAAATTGCTCGAGTCCGGCCAACCGCTCTTCGAACTCCCTCGACCGGCCCGAATGTTCATCGGTCAGTTCTTCAAGTTCGCTGAAAAGCCGCTCAATCTCCTGCTTGGCATCATGGATGGCTTTTGAGAGTGATGCACTAGCCTGCCAATCGCCTTTTTCAGAGGCTCTGACGAGTTCGGACGTATCACGCTCGACCCCGTGCTCAAGCTTTATGATGGCCTCTTCGACTTCCTGAATACGGCGCTGAAGACTTCCTAGTGCCTTCGAGCGTTCGTTAATTAGTTCAGCCTTAAGGCGCCGCGCCTCCTTCCGGTCTCCGCCCCTGCTCCGTTCGCTTGTGTCCGCTTGCTGTCCGTCTGCAGGGGCTTCACTTTTCCAGCCCACCCTGCTTAGAAAATCTTCGTAGGTCCCTTCAAAGACTTTCACATTGTCGTCGTCGAACACTATAAGCCTGTTGACTAGGCTTTTGAGTATCATCTCGCTGTGGGTTACGATAATAACTGCCCCTTCATATGCGTCAAGGGCTTCAATCAAGGAGTCGACCGACTCCATGTCAAGATGGTTTGTCGGTTCATCCAGGAGCAGCAGGTTCGAAGGACTGACTAGAATTTTGCCGAGCAGCACCCTGCTCTTCTCCCCGCCGGAGAGTACATTTATCTTTTTGAGGGCATCATCGCCTTCGAACATCACGATTCCGCAGATAGTGCGGGCAGCCCTCCGGTTGAAATCCGGGTGCACATCCAGTATCTCCTCTTCGACCGTCTTTCCGGGGTCAAGCCGTTCGATATTGGTCTGGCCGAAATAGGCTGTCTTCGTCTTCTGATTATGGACAATCTCGCCCGCCTGGGCCGTCAACTCTCCGGCAAGAAGGTTAATAAGCGTCGTTTTCCCCTTCCCGTTCTTGCCGACGATGCCAATGCGGTCGCTTCGCCCGACCGAAAAACTCAGCCCGTCTATAAGAGGTTTTCCATTCATCGAATACGAAAAAGAGAGATTGTGAGCGGTCATCAGCCATTTGCCCTCAAAAGGTTCATACGGGAAAGAAAAATCGAGGGTCTTTATATCATTCAGCTGCTGCAGTCTTTCCTTTTTCCCAAGCGCCTTGATCTTGGACTGGACAGCACTGGCCTTGGTCGCCTGCGCCCTGAAACGGTTGATGAACTTCTCCACCTCGGCACGCTTTTTATCGTCGTTCATCCGCGTCCTCTCGTACATCTCTTCTTCCATCAGCAGTTGGTCGTACAATTTCCCTGTCGATCCGGAGACCTTCCTGATCTTGCAGCGGTGTATGCCCAAAGTATGGGTGGTCACGCTATCCATAAAGTCGCGGTCATGAGTGATCATGATCAGCTCGTGCTTCCAGTTTCGCAGGAACTCGCGCAGCCAGCGGATGGAAAGAATATCGAGATAGTTGGTAGGCTCATCGAGAAGCAACAGGTCGGGTTCTCCGAGAAGCACCTTTGCGAGGCTCAGCCTCACCTGGAAACCTCCCGAAAGATCATGGGGGTTGCGGTTGAAATCTTCTACGGTAAAGCCAAGACCCTGAAGGACAGTTTTAGCGCGGTACGATTCATCTTTGCCATCCTCGTCATTCCTAAGGCTCAGACAGCCTTCTTTCAGTACTGTATCGGCGGCAAATGACAGGTGCTGCGAAAGGTGCCCGACGATGTAATTGCCGGGGATGCTGATAGTACCTGAGTCCGGGTGTTCCTCGCCTATGATCATTTTAAAGAGCGTTGTTTTGCCGTGTCCGTTTCTTCCCACGAGTCCGATACGCTCTCCCGGATTGATCGTAAAACCGACCTCATCAAATATGACCTGCCTGCCGTAAGCTTTAGTTAAACTGCCGACCTGTATCATCTATTCCCGATTCCCGAGCGTTTACCTTCGATGAATGCTCTTGAGCAGCCTGTCGGTATCTTTTTCGAGTCCCAGAAGATAATGCTCCAGATCTTTGTATGCCTGTACAGTAACGCCATCTTTTTCAATTTTTGCCCTTTTGTATTTAACTACAGCCAGCCTCGGCTTCAGTCTGGAATATTCGCTCTTGGTCAGGTCTCCCCGAACCGTACCGCCCTCTATCTTCTTTTCGACTATCGCGATCCTTTCATCCAGCGAAAGTTCAGACTGGGCATGAACGAGTGATGCAGTCAACGCAATTATCATGAAGAGACAGAAAGCACTTGATAATTTCCATGAAAATCTCATTTCAGCCTCCCTTTCAGAGACGCCCGAATCTTATCGGAAACATCATTCAGTTTATCAATGCCATAGGCCTCTACAGGACCTGCGCCCCATATCGGGCCGGGCCAGGCACGGTCGTTCGCGAATCTTCCGATGACATGAACATGCAATTGAGGAACAAGGTTTCCGAGCGCCCCGACATTGATCTTTGCGGGATTATAGAGCACGCGAATAACACCGGACACGCAGGCTATTTCTTCGATGAGCAACGAACGCTCAGCAGCCGATAATTCATCTATCTCCCTTATTCCTTCCCGTTCAGGCACGAGGATAAACCAAGGCAGTGAACGGTCATTCATCAGCAGGAGCAACGACAATTCGAGACGGCCCAGTTCAATAGTATCCGCCCTTAATCTTTCGTTAAGGGTGAACATGACCGAATTCCCTCCGTATCAGAGAAATTGCCCCTGAAGTACACGCCCTGCGGCACAAGCCGCATCCATAACATTTCTCCGGATCGATGACGGCAATACTCTCGCCCTCTTCCATTTCATTTCCAATAGCATCGAACTGACAGCGCTCCGCGCAGAGTCCGCATCCTATGCAAAGCTCACGATCAACCAGTGCGACATGCTCGGCCCTCGCAATCGTGTGAGCGCCAATGCCGGAAAGCGTTCTCATCGCGATGCAGTCTTTAGCAGTGCAATTGCAGACCGCCCCTATAAATGGAGTCATCATCGTCCAAATTGAATGGATGGCTCCGTGCTCTTCCATGGCCGCCATTTGATCTACCGCCTCTTCGGTCCGGACTGTTTCGAGCCCTTCGTCGGACGACTTACCGAAATAGCTCATGTCGAACCCTTTATACCATGGGTCGGGGCTGTAGCTCACCGCATAACAGCATCTCTCTTCCTTTTTAATCATTGTCCAACGGCAGGCGCACGGCATCCTGACAACGCTCTCCGCTTTAAGTACAAGGTCCCTTATCTCTTCGATGGGAAGCACCTGGCCAAAATGCTCGGCCCTGGCCTTTTCCTCAAGCGCCCGGATTACACCGGCCGGCAGGCGTCCCTTCTTCATGAATAGGGTTTCAAGACGACCGAGAGTCCTGAAACCTTCCCCCATGGTCGTCCCGTGGAAATCTTCGATGAACTTCCGGCGCTTTATATCTGAGAGGAGATCGTTGGCGTAATTCGCAGCATTTTTGTACCAGACCTTGCCGTCTCCGTGCTTGGTACAGAATTCGCACATCTTTTATTTTATTGTGCCGCGGTATAAAGGGTCAACCTTCTGACGATTCGAACGCAATATTTCTATAATTTCCATATGGTTGGAATTTGTCATAGGAATTGCCTCAATGATCACACAATTTCTATTTTTTACATAAAAAAAACGGCACCCCCCTTATAAGAGATGCCGCCTGTCTGAACCAATGCGATTTCTATAAATGCCGCAATACCGGCCCCTTGACTTCCTGCATAACGCAATTGAATTTTTCAGGCTTTCTTCCGAAACAGAAGCCCAGGCTTTCGAAGAGGGCTATCTCTCTAACATCTACTTCCCTTCTCTTTATCAATTCCGACGTGGCCTGGTAATAAATCTTCTCCCCATCAACATTGACGACGGTATTGCCGGTCTTTCCTTCCAGAAGAAGACAGACGGCAGCTGCTCCGGTCTTGTATCCGAAGTTGACATCGTAGGCGGAAGAGTCTCCGCAGCGGACGAGATGGCCGGGTACCACCTCTCTCACCTCCGGGACTTCATATACGCCGGGTGCATACATCCCGGTGTCCTTCATAAACTGGGTTATCTCCGGGTCTTTTTTCAATCGCTTTTCAAGCTCCTGCCTCACGAACTTGCCCGATCCCGCGAGTTTCTTGTGCCCGAATGCATCGACTCCTGCGGATTCGTCGTACAGCATTTCTCCGCCGGCATTCGTGATTCCTTCGGCAACAACGATTATATATGTGCCGGCCTTTACGTCGCTTCTCTTTACCCGGCCCATATAGGTTGTCTTCATGTGATCAAACACGACATTGAAATCTACAGGTATTTCCGGTATCAGGATGCAATCCGCCTCTGCGCCTATGCCTCCGCGCAGCGCCGTATGCCCCGAATACCTTCCAAACACCTCTACTACAACCACCCGGTTATGGCTGAGTCCGGTGGTCTTGAGGTCCCTGGTAAAAATAGCTATGCGGTTGATTGCGGAATCTCCACCCACACTATAAGACTGGAGGTCGAGGTCCATCGTCTTCGGAACATGAACGCACGGGATACCCTTCCCTGAAAGATCCACAACGACACTTCCGGTGTCGTCGCCTCCGCTGATTACCAAAGCGTCGATATTGAACTTTTTAAGTCCGTCCTTGATCCGTTCGTACTTATTAGGGTCTTTGATCTTGCTGATCTTGACACGGGAATGCCCCGCCTCCGATCCGGCGAGTGATGCCTCGATCTTGCTTACCCTCTCGGCATTAAGGAAAACCACCTTGTCGAGATTGATCAGGTTATAAAGACCTGCATAGCCGTTGGGGATGACCACCGTCTCGATGCCCATAGCGTATGCTTCCCTCGAAACTCCCTTGATGACGGCATTGAGTCCGCCGCAATCACCACCGCTCGTTATAATGCCGATTCTCTTGATGGGTGCCATAGAAACCTCCCTCGTTGCGTGGTGCATAATCGGCAATCCATGGTCCGGAATGAGAATTCACCGCTATTGCGGACCATGGATGACAGATTACGTAATCACGGATTTATATGATATTCCTGAATCGATTTAATCTTCAGCTCCCTCTTGAGGAGCGACTCGATGGCCATAACGACAGCCTTTGCGCTCGAAATTGTTGTCGTATAAGGGATCCTGTATTGCAGTGCACTCCGGCGGATCGAGAAGGAATCCTTCTGCGCCTGTGACCCGGTGACCGTATTGATGATGAAGTTGATCTCCTTGTTCTTGATAAGGTCGACTACATGCGGCCGCCCTTCCATGACCTTGTTTATCACTTCGACATCAATTCCGTGATCATGCAGATATCCGGCAGTACCCTTCGTGGCGACCAGTTTGAACCCGAGTTCGCGAAGCTTCCGCGCTATGTCGACCGTATGAGATTTATCCTTGTCCTTGACGCTCATGAAGATCTTGCCCGACGCCGGGATTTTGTTATAAGACGCTGCCTGAGCCTTGGCATAGGCCAGACCGAATTCGTCATCGATACCCATCACCTCTCCGGTCGATTTCATCTCGGGACCCAGGATTGTATCGACTCCGGGGAAACGATCGAAGGGAAATACCGCTTCTTTGACAGCAACGTGTTTGATACTCTTCTCTGATGTCAGTCCGAGTTCTTTCAATGTCTTTCCGGCAATGACTTTTGCGGCAAGCCGCGCAAGAGATACGCCCGTTGCCTTGCTCACATAGGGTATGGTCCGCGAAGCACGCGGATTGACTTCAAGGATGTATATCTGATTGTCCTTCACCGCAAACTGCACGTTCATGAGCCCCTTTACTGCGAGTTCCTTCGAGAGGGCCTTCGCCTGAACCTTGATTCCTTCCACGATTTCAGCAGACAGGGAGTAAGGTGGTATTGAGCAAGCCGAGTCGCCGGAATGAATGCCCGCCTCTTCGATATGTTCCATCACCCCGCCGATGACTACGTCAATTCCGTCGGATATAGCGTCCACGTCGACCTCGATGGCATCTTCAAGGTATTTATCGATGAGAATTGGATGTTCCGGTGTGGCCTTGAAATTCCTGGCCATGTAATTGAACAAAGACTCCGTGTCGTATACGATCTCCATGGCCCGTCCGCCAAGGACATATGACGGCCTCACCATCACGGGATACCCGATACTTTCGGCTACGACTCTGGCCTCACCAACCGACATAGCTGTACCGCTCTCAGGCTGCCTGAGATCCAGTTTATTAAGGACCTCCTTGAACCGCTTCCTGTCTTCGGCGCGGTCGATAGAATCAGGAGAAGTCCCGAGGATTGTTACGCCTTCCCGTTCAAGCGGCACGGCTAGTTTGAGAGGTGTCTGGCCGCCGAACTGTACGATCACGCCTTCGGGCTTTTCGAGGTCGATAATATTCATCACGTCCTCTATCGTCAGCGGCTCGAAATAGAGCCTGTCCGAGGTATCGTAATCCGTACTGACCGTTTCGGGATTGCAGTTGATCATGATCGTCTCGTAGCCGATTTCCTTTAGCCCGAATACGGCCTGCACGCAGCAATAGTCGAACTCGATGCCCTGCCCTATCCGGTTCGGCCCGGAACCGAGGATAATTATCTTTTTCCGGTCTGTCGGATTGGCGTCGCATTCAAAGACAGGCTGGAAGTCTGAAATATCCTTTTCTTCCGCTCTTCCGCTCTTCCGCTCTTCCGAACTGTTTTCTTCCACTCTGTAGAATGGTCTTTCATATGTAGAATACAAATATGGCGTGAAAGCGGCAAACTCCGCCGCGCAGGTATCGACAAGCTTGTAAACCGGCTTCAGTCCCGATGCTTTCCTTATGTTCCTGATTTCGGTTTCACTTTTCTCCGTGAGTTCAGCGATCCGCTTATCTGAAAAACCGTATTCCTTTGCATGCCTCAAGACTTCCATAAATTCCGGATTGGGCGTATCATGATACGCCCCTACTTTCGACATCTTTATGGTTTCTTCCATCTCGATGATCTGCCGTATATTGTTCAGGAACCATGGATCGATCCGGGTCAGTTCATAAATCTCATCGACGCTCATACCCTGTCGCATGGCTTCGGCTATATACCACAGCCTGTCGGCATTCGGAGTCTTCAATTTCGCCTTGATCTCGCCCGATGACGCACCGCTGCGGATGTTCTCAAATCCGGCCGAACCGATTTCGAGGCTTCGGAGTGCCTTCTGCAGAGACTCTTTGAACGTCCTTCCGATGGACATCACCTCGCCTACCGACTTCATCTGAATAGTAAGGGTCGGGTCGGCCTCAGGAAATTTTTCGAAGGTGAAGCGCGGTATCTTCGTTACGACATAGTCTATCGTCGGCTCGAAAGATGCCGGGGTCTCTCTCGTTATATCGTTCTTAATCTCATCGAGCAAATAGCCTACTGCCAGCTTCGCGGCAATCTTGGCGATAGGGAAGCCGGTAGCCTTGCTCGCGAGGGCCGAGCTTCTCGAAACTCTCGGGTTCATCTCTATGATGGCCATCCTTCCGGTTTCCGGATTGAGCGAAAACTGGATATTGGAACCACCTGTGTCGACGCCAATTTCACGAATAACCGCAATGGCGGCATCACGCATCCTTTGGTATTCCTTGTCTGTAAGTGTTTGGGCAGGAGCTACGGTGATCGAATCGCCCGTATGTACGCCCATGGGATCGAAGTTTTCGATGGAGCAGATGATGACGACGTTGTCCATCGTATCTCGCATCACCTCGAGCTCGTACTCCTTCCAGCCGATCACGGACTCCTCGATCAGCACCTGATGGACTGGGCTCAATTTCAGAGCCCTTTCAAGGAGCGCCCTGTATTCTTCTATGTTGTATGCAATGCCGCCGCCTGTTCCTCCGAGAGTGAAGTCAGGCCTCAGGATAACCGGGAACCCAATATCTTCAATGTTTTCCAGTCCTTCCTCGATGGTGGTGACCGCTGCGCTCTTCGGCACATCGAGCCCGATATTCTTCATGGCTTCCTTGAAAAGCTCCCGGTCTTCAGCTTTCTTAATGGCAGGAAGTTTCGCTCCGATAAGTTCGACGCCGTACTTGTCGAGGATGCCGGACTCCGCAAGTTCCACCGCTAGATTCAGGGCCGTCTGCCCTCCCATTGTCGGCAATATCGCATCGGGCCTTTCTTTCCTGATGATCAGCTCTATTATCTCCGCCGACAATGGCTCGATATACGTCGCATCGGCCATGTCGGGATCGGTCATGATAGTAGCAGGGTTGGAATTCACAAGCACAACACTGTAACCCTCTTCCCGCAAGGCCTTGCATGCCTGTGCCCCCGAATAATCGAATTCGCAAGCCTGTCCTATGACGATAGGACCCGACCCGATCAGTAATATTTTATTGATGTCTGTTCTTTTCGGCATATATCTCCTGAATTAGCAATGAACGCAGGGGCGGTTCGCGAACCGCCCCTACCTCTCGATCATCTCCCTGAAGCGTTTGAACAGGTGTGCGGAATCATTAGGCCCCGGCCCTGCCTCGGGATGATGCTGGACCGAAAAAACAGGCAGGTCGACATGCTGCATGCCCTCTTCAGTGCCGTCATAAAGGTTCCGGTGGGTGAGGCGCACCTGCCCGTGGAGGCTGTTGATATCGACGCAATAATTATGGTTCTGCGATGTAATCTCGACACGGCCTGTGACAAGGTCCTTAACGGGATGGTTTCCCCCGTGATGGCCGAACTTGAGCTTGTACGTCCTGCCTCCCATGGCGAGGCCAAGTATTTGATGTCCGAGGCAGATGCCGAAAATCGGTTTCTTTCCGATGAGTTTCCTTGCATTCTCGATTGCATACGTGACCGTCTCGGGGTCGCCCGGGCCGTTGCTCAGAATAATACCATCCGGATTCTCTTCGAGTACCGCTTCAGCCGGCGTACGAGCAGGGACCACGGAGACAGCGAAACCCGCTTCGACCAGGTTCCGAAGGATGTTGAATTTCACCCCGAAATCGTAAACCACAACACTACGCTCCCTTTGCCCCTCCTCACTGAGAGGGGGATGGGGGGGTGAGCACCATTTCCAGCATCCCTCATTCCAGGAATACGCATCCGCAGCCGTTACTTCTTTAACCAGGTCGAAAGCCGAGATGCCGGGATGAGCCCTTACCTTGCGGAGCAATGAGCGGGGATCGGCGTCGACTGACGAGATTATTCCCATCTGTGCGCCGTGATCGCGCAAATGGCGCGTCAAAGCCCTTGTATCGATACACTCGATTCCAACAATATTATTCCGATGAAGATAGTCGCCGAGAGATGACGAAGAGCGCCAGTTGCTCGGGAAATTGATATACTCCTTCACTACAAATCCGTTTACCTTAGGCCCACCGAGGGATTCGACATCCTCCTCGTTGATACCGTAATTGCCCATTTGGGTGTAGGTCATCGTAACGATCTGGCCCCGGTATGAAGGATCGGTGAGTATCTCCTGGTATCCGGCCATTGATGTATTGAAAACAACCTCTCCAACCGTTTCGCCCTTCGCGCCGAAACCATTTCCCGTGAATACAGTGCCGTCCGAAAGCACCAGTAACGCTTTATTCATTAGCCCTTCCAATCCGCGATATCGTAAATTCTCCCTTTTGATATAACAACAGACGGAACTCCTTTCAATGTCCAGCCGCGAAACGGCGTATTTTTGCCCTTTGAGGCGAAATTATCCGGATTCACGATAAATTCTCTTTCAGCATCTACGATCACCACGTCAGCCACTGCTCCAATCTTCAGGGTTCCGCGCCCGATTCCGAGTATTCGCGACGGATTGAGCGCCATCTTCTCCAGAAGTTGATTGATAGTGAGCACTCCCTCTGCAACAAGTTTGAGACTAAGTGCCAGCGCGGTTTCGAGGCCGGATATCCCCGAAGGAGCCCGGTCGAACTCGAGAATCTTCTCGTCCGCATGATGAGGCGCATGGTCCGTGGCTATCACGTCGATAGTACCGTCCTTGAGTCCTTCTTTTATCGCCGCCACATCTTCGTCCGTCCGCAGAGGCGGGTTCACTTTTGCATTTGTGTCGAACCCTAATACGGCACTCTCGGTGATCGAAAAATAGTGCGGGCACGTTTCCGCGGTAATCGGGATACCCTCGCTCTTTGCACGCCTGATGAGCTCAACCGATCCCCTCGTAGACACATGTGCAATATGCAGTCTGCCGCCGGTCAATTTCGCGAGCATGATGT
>JBGOVD010000189.1:0-4980 GCA_041477935.1 Dissulfurispiraceae bacterium
GACATCCCTGACGTATTCGGCGTTTATGATATCGAAGGCACAGGTTTCCGAAGCGACGACATAAGCGCCGTCCACCTTGCCGATGGCTAACGGCCTGACGCCGAAGGGATCGCGCAACGCTATCATTTCGTTCTCCCTTAAAAAGAGGAGGCTGAATGCTCCGCGCACGTCTTTGAGGGCTTCGGTTATGCGTTCATAAGGGTCTTCGTTCTTGGCACGGGCGATAAGGTGCAGGACCACCTCGCTGTCCGATGAGGACTGGAATATGGCCCCCTCGGTTTCGAGTTCGGTGCGCATCTGCTCGGCATTTACGAGGTTGCCGTTGTGAGCTATGGCTATGGATCCGAGGGCATAATTTGCGAGGAGGGGCTGGACATTCTTCAGGACACTGCTTCCGGCGGTGGAGTAGCGGTTATGGCCTATTGCCGAATCGCCCGGAAGTCGTTTAAGCCTTTTTTCGTTGAAGATATCGGAAACCAGGCCCATCGCCTTTTCGAGGTGAAGGGTTTTGCCGTCTGAGGAGCATATACCGGCCCCTTCCTGGCCCCTGTGTTGCAGCGCGTAGAGGCCGAGATACGTGAGGTTGGCTGCTTCAGGATGGCCGAAGACGCCGAAGATGCCGCACTCTTCATGAATGTCATGGAACGGCGGCTTGCTGCAACAGCTGTATGTTTTTCCCATTGGACCGATGGCTCTTTTCAAAAAGGAAAGTGATGAATGAGTATCGAGCGGTAGGTGAGAGTATAAACCAGCCTTCCACTGCTCGTTTACTCCGGCAACAAACTTATTCTAACATAAAATGGTGGATGAATTTAAATTAAGGACAGACTTCACTCCAAAGGGCGACCAGCCAAAGGCGATATCGGAACTTACCGAAGGGCTCATTAAGGGTGATAAGCACCAGGTGCTGCTCGGCGTAACGGGATCGGGCAAGACCTTTACCATCGCCAACGTCAGAAAGAATGTGAACCGGCCGGCGATCGTCATCGCCCACAACAAGGCGCTGGCCGCCCAGCTCTACGGCGAGTTCAGGGAGCTCTTCCCGGAAAACGCAGTCGAATTCTTCGTCAGCTATTATGACTATTACCAGCCCGAGGCCTACCTCCCGGCATCAGATACCTACATCGAGAAAGACTCGATGATTAATGACGACATCGACCGGCTGAGGCACTCCGCGACCATGTCCATCCTCGAACGGAATGATGTCATTGTCGTCGCTTCGGTCTCGTGCATTTACGGCATCGGTTCGCCTGAGGATTATCTCAACATGCATATCGTCATCGAAGAAGGCATGCGGACCAGGCGCGACGAATTCCTGAAGAAGCTTGTAGAAATACTCTACGTTCGTACCGACATGGAGTTCAAACGCGGGAGCTTCAGGGTGCGCGGCGACAGCGTAGAAGTCTTCCCGGCCTTTTCGCTCGACCGGGCGGTCAGGATCGAATTCTTCGGGGACGACATAGATGCGATCCATGAGTTCGATTCGCTTACAGGCGCAAAGTTGAAGAGGGCGAGGAAGCTCATTCTCTACCCCAACAGCCACTGGATAACGCCCCAGCATAAGCTCGAAAGGGCCATCGGGGCGATACTTGAGGAGATGGAACACAGGGCGCGCTGGTTCAGGAACAACGGCGAACTGGCTTTCTCCCAGCGGATAGAACAGCGAACGAGATTCGACATGGAGATGCTCAAGGAATTCGGCTTCTGTCACGGCATCGAGAATTATTCACGCCACCTGAGCGGGAGATTGCCTGGGGACCCCCCGTTTACCCTGCTGGATTACCTCATCAGCGGGCCGTCCAAGGGCGATTATTTGATGGTCATCGATGAGTCTCACGCCACGGTGCCTCAGGTAGGCGGCATGTATCACGGTGACAGGTCGCGCAAACAGACTCTCATAGATTACGGTTTCCGGCTGCCCTCCGCGCTTGACAACAGGCCGCTGCAATTCGATGAATTCGAGATGCGGGTTAAACAGGCCATTTATGTTTCAGCGACTCCGGGACCATACGAACTGAAGAAAGCCGGGGACAGAGTCGTGGAACAGGTTATCAGACCGACCGGCCTCATGGACCCGAAGATGGGCATAAGGCCTACGTCAGGACAGGTTGAAGACCTTCTCGGAGAGATCAGGAAGAGGGCTGAAAGAGGCGAGCGGGTTCTCGTTACGACGCTGACGAAGAAGATGGCCGAAGACCTGACGGATTATTATACCGAGCTCGGCATTCGGGCACGGTATCTCCATTCCGACATCGACACTCTGGAGAGGATTGCGATATTGCGTGATTTGAGACTCGGCGTATTCGATGTCCTTATCGGTGTCAACCTGTTGAGGGAGGGCCTCGACCTTCCCGAGGTATCGCTCGTTGCGATCTTCGATGCGGATAAGGAAGGCTTCCTCCGCTCAGAACGTTCATTGATTCAGACCTCGGGCCGCGCTGCGAGAAATGTCAACGGCCAGGTCATCCTCTATGCCGACAAGATGACTGAGTCAATAAGAAAGGCGATGGCCGAGACTGAGCGAAGGAGAAAGATTCAGGAAGCATACAATACGGAGATGGGAATCACGCCTGAAACCGTGAAGAGCCAGATAAAGGACATCCTGGGTTCCATCTACGAGGCAGATTATCTTACTCCGGAGGTCGTTGCCGAAGAGACCGTCCCATACGATCTCACGGAGCAGAGTGTCAGGAAGCTCGAGACAGAGATGAAAGAGGCAGCGAAGAGACTGGAATTCGAAAAGGCGGCGGAAATAAGGGACAAGATCAGGTCGCTCAAGGACAAGATGCTTCAGCTTGGGATAAGCGAAAAGGGAAGTGAAAAAAAGGCAACAGGGAGGAAGGTTGCCGGAAGGAAAGGAAGGAAAAAGCCGTTATGAAAACGATATCGAGAGATGAATTTGTGGAAATATTTCCTGCATTCAGGAATAATCCCGGCCTGGCATCTGAAGTCATAGCGCATTCACATTATAAGACCATTGCCAGGGACCAGGTCATTTATTCCGAAGGTGACGCATGCTCCGCCATCGCCTTTGTTATTTCAGGAGAAATTCGAGTCTTCAAGATAGGTGAAGGCGGCAGGGAAATAACGCTCTATGAGATTGAAAAAGGCGAGACATGCATTCTCAACGCATCGTGCATCCTATCGAAAATGTCGTATCCCGCTCATGCCGTTACGGTGCTGGACACCGGCCTGCTGCTCATTCCGGCTGGAGATTTCCGAGGGATGCTGTCGCGCTATGAAGAGATGCGAGACTTTGTCTTTACCCTTCTCAGCCGCCGCCTTACTTCGGTCATGACCCTTGTGGAAGAGGTAGCTTTCAGGCGCATGGACCTGCGCCTGTTCGAGTACATTGAAGAGAAGTCGGATGACGGCAAGTTAAACATGACACATCAAAAGATCGCCAGTGATCTCGGCACGTCGCGCGAAGTAGTGAGCCGCCTGCTGAAGGATTTCGAGAGACAGGGGAAACTAATCCTTTCCAGAAATCTTATCCAGGTGGCAAATAAATAAGTCTCACCTCCTGTGTGACATTGTCACAGACTATTCTTTTTCGACCCGCTATACTCAAATCAGCAGCACAAATTCAGTCGCAAAAAGAGGAGAAGATATGAAAAAGAATGAAGGTACAATCGACAGGGTTCTCAGGGTGCTTGTCGGCCTGGGATTGATTTCTTACGCGGTTATATACGGAGCAGCATGGGGATACGTAGGATTGGTCCCGCTATTGACCGGTCTTATGGGAACATGCCCGGTATACAGCATCCTTGGCTTGTCCACATGCGGTAAATGTTCGAGCAAGAAATCCGATGACGGATGTGCCTGCGGCGTAAGGAATTAGGTAAGTAGAAGTGAAGGGGGGACGGATATCTTTAATTATTCTTTTAAAGATATCCGTCCCCCCTTTTAAATCACGAAGAAACATATGCAAGCTTCAGCGTTGAGGACGCTTCGAGCAGTCTTTTGTCGATTGTCCAGAGGCGGACCTTGGTTAAGAGGGCCGAGGCAAGCAAGTGCATATCGATGTATCCCAACCCTCTTGCCATGAGCCGGTGATCTTCTATAAACGCCAGCACTTCTTCATGCTCTGCTTGGAGTGCCATGGGTAGGGCCTGAAGAAGAGATAATATTTCTGCCCGCTTATTGAGATTCCCGCACGCAAGTTCGCCTATTATGAATGGATGACAGACAACGAGTCCTTCGTTTAAAGGAACTTCGAGCCCGATCTTTCCATCCCGCAAATGCGCCACCCAGACCGAGGTATCGACAAGGACCATTTAAGCCCTCTGAGATCTCTTGCGCGGAATCTCGGACAATCCCTTTTGGGAGCCGCCCATCTTGGCAAGCCTCTTCGCGCTTTCCCTCGATATGAGGGCTTGAAGTCCGAGGCGTACGAGAGAGGTTTTTTCAGTAATACCGGTTAACCTTGTCGCTTTGTCGAGCAATTCGTCTTCTATGTTCAGTGTTGTTCGCATAAAAGCCTCCCGAGATGATATGCATTATTATATGCCTTAGTATGTATCCAATATATGTACTTGTCAAGAGGCAAGAGAGGACGGAGCGGCAGGGAACACCGGCAAGTCAACAAAGCTATCGAAATTATGGTATTAAAGTATTTATGAGCAGCGATGCTTATAAGGGAAAAGAATTCACGGTAAGACCTGCATCGGCTCCACTTTCCAGGGAAGACAAAGATAGGATATTCGAAGTCGCGCTGGAGAGAATGGTCATGATCGGCGGCAAGTATACGGCAATACGCTTGCAGGCTCTGAACGACATTTTGCCTGAGTCCACATGTCCTGCTGTTAGAACTGACCCGTACTCAGCATGATCAAGGTACAGGCTTCGAGCACTTCTATTCCGGCCCTTAGAAGACGGTCGTATTCACCGGGATTTTCCGTGCCCGGATTAAAGATAATGCGACGTGGTCTGATTTGAACTATTTCGTCGAGGACCGTTGCCTGTCGTGACGGTCTGATA
>JBGOVD010000059.1:0-8514 GCA_041477935.1 Dissulfurispiraceae bacterium
CAGGGGCAAATATATGTTGAATGCCGTCCCTTCTCCGGGAAAACTCTCGACATCGATGTACCCCCCATGCTGCTTTATGGTGCCGTATACCATCGACAGGCCAAGTCCGGTCCCCTTTCCGACTTCCTTTGTTGTAAAAAATGGTTCGAATATCTTTTCTTTGCTTGCATCATCCAGCCCCGTGCCGGTATCTGCAATCGAAAGGAGGGCATAATCACCCCGTGTCCCGCTGCCGTGAATATTGGTGAAGTCTTCACCGTTCCGGTGCCGTCTTGCCGTGATGGTCATTCTCCCGCCATCAGGCATAGCATCCCTTGCATTGGTGGCAATATTGATAATGGCATGCTCTATCTGGACCTTGTCCGCCATTATAATTAACGGATAATCGGAGAGTTTCAACTCGAGTTCGATATCTTCACCGATGATCCTTGACAGGAGTTTATGTATATCGCGGACAAGGTCATTCAGATCAATGGGCTTCAATATGATGTGCTGTTTCCTGCTGAATGCCAGAAGGCTTGCCGTCAGCTGGGCCGCCCGTTCTGCGGACTTCATGATCTCGTCGACATACTTTTTGAACGGGAAGTCCTTTCCCATCTGCATTTGCAGCAGCGAACCGTATCCCATAATAGCCGAAAGGATGTTGTTGAAATCATGTGCGATGCCTCCGGCCAGTTGTCCGACCGCTTCCATTTTCTGGGCCTGAAGCAGCTGTTCCTCGAGCTTCTTGCGTTCGCTGACATTTCTGCCGACTCCGCTTATGCCCACAGGCTCCCCTTCAAGGTTCCTAAGCACTGATGCGGTATATTCGTAGGGCAGAATCCTGCCGTCTTTTGTGACGACCGACGCCGCAAGTAACGCCGAACCCTCCTCTATTACCGTCTGAATGGCCTTCTGTACCCTCTCGTGGTCTTCTTCAAGAAAGAAATCGGTGGGCTTCATCAAGGAAATTTCTTCATCGCTATAATTAGTGATTTCACTTATCGCCTTATTCCATCTGAGAAACCTGCCCTGAAGGTCGAAGACAAAGAAGACATCCTGCAGGATGTTCAGCGCATTTTCAGTAAATGCCTTCTCCTCCATGAGGTCTGCTTCTGCCTGTTTGCGGTCAGTGACGTCGCGGAAACTCCATACGCGCCCTATCACTTTATTATCAAGTCTCTGGGGGCAGGATAACCGCTCAAAGACGCGTCCGTCCTTAAACTCAATTGTGTCGAGGCTATTGGCAAGAGGTTGAGCGTATAGAGCTTTAACCCCGTCTATAAAGCCTTGCGGGTCCTTCAAGTGGCCCAGGACGTACTCCTGGGCCACTTGGTCGTCTTTTGCCGCCAGCACGTCATCCGGCAATTGCCACATTCCGGCAAACCGCTCGTTGAAGTCCACAATCCGACCCTTGGTATCAACCACCAAAATGCCGTCAGCTGTCGCCTCCAGTGTTGCCTTCAGCAGTGAAACGGACAGGCTCAGTGCCTCCTTGGACTTCCACCTGGTGTCTTCATGGCCGATCGCAGAAGCGATGAATTTGAGGAATCTTTTGTCATCTTCGGCAGGCACATAGTCCGTCTGATAAACCACGCATAGGGAGCCCACAGCCTTACCCTCGGATATGACTGCATGCCCCAGATATGTCTGCAGAGAATAGGCGCGAACATTAGGATCGGTTTCGGCATAATGCGTTGAGGGCAGGTCCCTGATGAGGACTGCATCATTACAATCGCCCTTTATGACGTCGTAGCAGATGTGCCCTTCTGGTGAATCCGATGCCTTGTAATCCTGCGGGGTCTGCCATTGACCAAGAGAGCATAACAGATCGCCTTCCAGCCTGTTGTACAATGCGCATGCCGCCCCGAGCTCCTCCCCGCATAAAGCGGTGAGCCGATGGATATTCGCCGAATGGTCTTCTTCACACTGAAGTAAACAATTAGTTATTTTTTCAAGCCGGTCGGAAAACATCCTTCATTCTACCTATTCTTGCGTCTGTTCTTCCACTTCGAACCTCAGGCGATAACCGACTCCCGGTTCGTTGATGAAAAAACGTGGGCGCGATGGGTCCTCCTCAAGCTTATGTCTGAGCATGCCCATATAAACCCGCACATAGTGCGTCTGGTTGGCATATGCCGGACCCCATACCTCTTTCAGCAGCTGCTTATGCGTGACGACTTTGCCGGCATTTTTGACGAGATATGCAAGCAGCCTGTATTCGATGGGCGTAAGGTGGATTTCGGACTCTTTCAGGAATACACGGCGTTTGGCAAGATCGACGCGCAGCGTGTCCAGGACAAAGACCGGCTCTGTCTGACCTTCCTGCATAACTTGATGGCGCAGCGCAACGCGGATCCTTGCCAGCAGCTCTCCTGCGCTGAACGGCTTTGTGAGATAGTCGTCGGCCCCTGCATCGAGCGCCCTGATTTTATCTTGCTCCTGCTCCCGCGCTGAAAGGATGATCACCGGCGTCTGAGACCATTCGCGTATTCTGCCCAGCACTTGCAGGCCATCGAGATCGGGAAGTCCGAGATCAAGAAGTATAACATCCGGCTTGCGCGTCGCAGACTGGACAATTCCCTCCTCTCCTGACGACGCCTCGATCAGATCGTAGCCCTGGCTCTGAAGCGATACCCTGAGGAAGCGCCGCATCTGGGGTTCGTCTTCGATAAGCAGAATTAGACCTTTGACGTGTGTCATGATATGAACCGCACTGTCTCCTCATCGGTCTCCACGACCGGTGGATGCTCCGATATCGGAAGCGTAAAGCGGAAGACCACGCCGCCGCCCTTCCTGTTTTCAGCCCAGATTCGGCCGCCATGGGCATTGATGATCGCCCGGCAAATCGTCAGCCCGAGGCCGATGCCGCCTGCAGTTGCCGGACCGCGGACAAACTTATCGAAAATCCTCTCTTCATCCCCGGGGCTGATGCCGGGACCAAAGTCGGCCAGCTCGATCAGGAGCGCTCCGCTACCGGCGGTCGCCGAGAGTTCTATTGATGTCCCCGATGGAGTATATCTAACGGCGTTTTCGACAAGGTTCATCAGCACCTGCTCTATAAGAAGCGGGTCAAAGGGGGCCATCGGGAGGTCTTTTGGAATCCGGGTCGTGAACGGATGGTCTGTAAGCTTCGACGCGAGACGGTTCAGTACCGAGCCGACGACTTCCTCGATCGGCAGCCACTCTTTCTTTACGGCGATGGCGCCTGATTCGATACGGGTCATATCGAGAACATTGCGGATAATCCGGTTAAGATGCTCAGCCTCTTCGATAATAGTGAAGATGAGTTCACGGCGGCTGTGCCGGTCAAGGACATCGTCCTGTTGAAGCAATGTAGTCGATGATCCGGTGATCGCGGCCAACGGCGTGCGGAGGTCATGCGAAAGCGAACTCAGCAGCGTATTGCGCAGGCTTTCCGTCTCAGCCTTCAGAAGGGCGTGTTGCGCTTCTTCGGCAAGCAGCGCCCTTTCGAAAGCCATGGCGACCTGGTGGGCGAAATTCTCAAGGACATGAATCTGTTCCGACTCGAACGATCCGGTAGCATCATCCGACCTGATGCCGATGACGCCGACGGTCCTCGCTGATGCCACCAGAGGCATGTACAGCCCCTTTGCGCCTGGAAGCGTGTCCGTTCCTCTGCCCGCTTTTTGTCTGTGGCCGAACGCCCACTGCGCAACGCTCAGCTCACGTTCATCCAGGACAAAGGACCCCGGTTCGCCTGCTGGCGCAAGCAGCCGGCCCTGGTCATCGGGCATGAGAATGACCGTGTTTTGAGAAAAGACAGCGCTGATATGTTTTGTCGCGATAGCGCTCAATCGTTCAATCCCGCGTTCCTGGACCAATTCCCGGCTCAGGCGATAGAGTGCCGCAGTGCTCCTCTCCCGCCGGCGTGCGGCATCGGCCTGTTCCCGCACACGAAGGGTGAGCCTGCTGGTAACAAACGCTACGATGAACATCACGATAAAGGTGACATAATAGCTTTTCTGGTGAACTATGAATGTGTAGAAGGGAGGTATAAAAAAGAAATCGAAGGCCGCTACGCTGAGCATCGAGGCCAGGATCGCAGGGCCCCTGTGAGTCCGGCTTGCGGTGAATATAACGCCGAGCAAATAGATCATGGCGATGTCGGCAAGTTCGAACTGGCCGAACATAAGCGCGGCTGCCGCGGTACAGCCCGCCACAGCGGTGACGCTTATAATCCAGTCGCGGACGGGAACTTTGACGCTTCCGGATTTGACAACGGGGCGTGGTATCGATTCACCGGAATCGCCGCTGATCACGTAGACATCGATATCTCCGCTTCCCCGGACGAGTTCGTCGAGTAAAGAGCCGAAGAGCTTGTCTTTCCAGCGGGGATGGGTGGGCTTGCCGACTATTATTTTGGTAACATTACGGCTCCGCGCATAGTCCAGGATCGCCTCACTGGCAGAGTGCCCTGAAAGGACAACTGTTTCGGCGCCCAGACTTTCGGCCAGACGCATATTATCGGACAGCCCCTTGATGTCGCCTTCCGAAGGATGCACCTTCCCGGGTGCTTCAACGTTAACAGCGATCCATTCGGCACGGAGACCGGCGGCCATGCGTTTGGCTGCGCGAATCAGACGGACTGCAAAGGGGCTCGGACCGACGCAGACAAGTATGCGCTCGGCAGCCGGCCATACGTCTTTTACACCTTTGCCGCGCCGGTAGTCCTGCATCTGGACATCGACCTGTTCTGCGGTCCGGCGCAGCGCCAGTTCGCGCAGCGCAAGCAGGTTTCCTTTCCGAAAGAAGTTTTTGCGGGCCTGTGCCGCGAGTTCGGCAACATATACCTTTCCTTCGGCCAGCCTCTGCAGAAGATCTTCAGGGGGGATGTCGATAAGCTCTATCTCGTCTGCACGGTCAAGCAGAAAATCCGGGACAGTTTCGCGCACGTTGATACCGGTTATCTGGGTGACTACATCATTCAGGCTTTCCAGGTGCTGCACATTCATTGTCGTATAGACCGTGATCCCGGCGCCCAGCAGTTCGTATATATCCTGCCAGCGTTTCTTGTGGCGAGCTCCTTCCGCATTTGAATGGGCAAGTTCATCTACGAGGATGATTGCGGGTTTGCGGGCAAGGGCTGCGTCTATATCGAATTCCTTCAGGACGGCGCCACGGTAATCGATGCTCCTGCGCGGCACTGTTTCCAGGCCTGCAAGCAGGGCTTCAGTTTCTTTGCGCCCATGAGTTTCGGCCAGCCCCACCACAACATCGACGCCTTCGGAAAGCCTCTTCCGCGCTGCTTCGAGCATGGCGTATGTCTTGCCGACACCAGGGGCCGCGCCGAAAAAAATCTTCAGCTGCCCTTCACGGCTGCGCTCGGTCTCTCTGCGCATCTGGTCGAGAAGCAGCTCCGGATCAGGCCGCTGATTTTCTGCCATATCCTCTCCTCTCAACAGTTTCCTTTTCGGTATTCTCGCTGCTGTCAGTCTTATAAGGTGAAGTTCTGCCGTCTACCACAACAATATACTGGCTTGCACTCACCGGTTACAAGTACCGGCCGAAATTATAAGCAATGAAATCTTTCCTTTTTTAGCTATGTCATTAGGCTTGATCTCACCTTCAACAACTTCTCCCGAAAGATAGGTTTCCCCTACATAAGATATGATCTTGATCTTCCCGACCTCTTTTACTTCGCATGACGTGTTTATTCTATATACGATAAGAATGTCATCGGCCCGGACCGCATTTTTTATCTCATCCGTGCCGCTGTGAAACATGTGTATGATGCTGCCCGGCGTCATAACAGTCGCAGCTTTCCCCAGACGATGATAGAGCGGCGCCGGCGGATAAGAAAGGGCAAATGCGTTCAACGGCGTGCAAATGGCCGCCGAAAGCAGTATTGTCAGAATAATACATATTAGCCGTGTTTTCATATTGGATCCTCCATTATTTTCGCAATTCATCAAGCGCCAAATTCAATTTCAGGACGTTTACTCTTGGCTCGCCAATAATTCCGAACAGGCGCCCTTCGGTATATTGATCGACAAGAGCGCGGACTTTTGCTTCATCCTGTGCGCGCGCCTTCGCAACCCGCTGTACCTGGTATTCTGCCGCAGCAGGACTTATATGAGGGTCAAGGCCGCTTGCCGAAGCCGTGGCGAGATCGACAGGCACCTGTTTCCCCGCCTCCTTGTCGGCAGCCTTCAGGATATCGATTCGTCCCTGCGCATTTTTCACAAGGTCGGGATTAGTTTCAGCCAGATTGGATCCGGATGAAGAGGCTGAGTTATAAGGGAACGGAGAGGTCGCAGATAGCCGGCCCCAGAAGTATTTCGGGTTGTCGAACGGCTGCCCGATGAGAGAGGAACCGACAGGCTTGCCGCCTTTCTCCAGCAGGCTGCCATTGGCCTGTCCGGGGAAAAGAAGCTGCGCGATGCCGGTCACTGAAAGGGGATACAGGACCCCGGTCAATATCGTAAATATAAAGAGAGAGACTATTACTGGTCTTATCATTTTCAACATATCCGCCACCTCACGCCAGATTCAAAAAGGTTATGATCATATCGATCAGCTTGATGCCTATAAAAGGCACTATCAGGCCTCCCAATCCGTAAATAAGTAGATTGTTGCGCAAGACGACTGCGGCGCCGAGTGGCCGATACGAGACACCGCGCAGCGCCAGAGGGATCAGGGCAATGATTATCAACGCGTTGAATATGACCGCCGACAATATAGCGCTATGAGGCGTCGAGAGATGCATGATGTTGAGCGCGGCGAGTTGCGGATAAATAACTATGAAGGCGGCAGGCAGGATCGCGAAATATTTCGCCACGTCATTAGCGATGCTGAATGTCGTCAGAGTGCCGCGCGTCATCAATAGTTGCTTTCCGATCTCGACTATCTCTATCAGCTTTGTAGGATTGGAGTCGAGATCGACCATGTTGCCGGCTTCCTTGGCCGCCTGCGTTCCCGTGTTCATCGCGACCGCGACATCAGCTTGTGCGAGCGCGGGGGCGTCATTCGTACCGTCTCCGGTCATTGCGACGAGTCTGCCGCCTGTCTGGTATTTTCGTATCAGTTGAAGTTTAGTCTCCGGCGTAGCTTGCGCCAGAAAGTCATCAACTCCTGCTTCTGCTGCGATCGCGGCTGCCGTCATAGGATTGTCGCCCGTAATCATGACTGTTGATATACCCATCTTTCTGAGTTCGGAAAACCGTTCTTTGATGCCCCCTTTTACTATATCTCCGAGACGAATTACGCCGAGCACTCTATTGCCCTCGGCAACTACCAGCGGAGTTGCGCCCGTGCGTGCAACTTCCTCGACGACGGCCGTAATGTCGGCCGGAAAGTTTCCTCCATTGGTCTTCACATAAGCTTCTACAGAATCCGGGGCGCCCTTCCTTATTTCACGGCCTCCCATATCTACGCCGCTCATACGTGTGTGGGCCGAGAAGGGGATAAACTTCGCACCAAGCGCATGAATGTCCCGCTCGCGAAGTCCGTATTTCTCTTTAGCCAGAACCACTATGCTACGGCCTTCCGGAGTTTCATCCGGCAAGGAGGAAAGCTGGGCCGCATCCGCAAGTGTTTGTGCATCCACTCCTGGAGCCGTGATGAAAGCTGTGGCCTGCCTGTTGCCGAGGGTTATCGTGCCTGTCTTGTCCAGGAGGAGCACGTCCACATCACCTGCCGCTTCGACTGCACGGCCCGACATGGCGATGACGTTGGCCTGTATAAGGCGGTCCATTCCGGCTATGCCTATGGCCGAAAGAAGCCCACCGATTGTCGTCGGTATCAGGCAGACAAGAAGCGACACCAGCACTACTATCGTGACCGGGTTCCCTTGGCCTGCCGCAGTGACGCTGAAGATCGAAAACGGCAGCAGAGTTGCGGTAGCGAACAGGAAGATAATAGTCAACCCGGCCAGCAGTATGTTGAGTGCGATCTCATTAGGCGTCTTCTGCCGCTTTGCGCCCTCTACCATAGAGATCATTCGGTCGAGGAACGTTTCGCCCGGGTTTGCGGTGATCCGCACGACGATCCAGTCCGACAGTACCAGCGTCCCGCCGGTCACGGCGCTCCTGTCTCCGCCGCTTTCACGGATGACAGGAGCGCTTTCGCCCGTTATGGCGCTTTCGTTGACCGAAGCGACTCCGGCGACTATCTCGCCGTCTCCGGGTATGATGTCTCCCGCTTCCACAAGTATGTAATCATCCTTCCTCAATTGAGCAGAAGTGACAACCGTAACCTTTGCATCTTTTTCGGGCTTCTCCAGCTTCTTTGCCTGGACGTCCTTTCGCGAGCCGCGTAGTGCATCGGCTTGTGCCTTGCCCCTGCCTTCAGCCACAGATTCCGCGAAATTGGCGAAAAGGACCGTAGCCCAGAGCCAGATAGAGATATGCAATATAAACCACGGCGATTCGCTGCCGGGCACAAAGAGGGCACGAACAAAGAGAAGCGTCGTCATGATACTTCCGATTTCGACCACGAACATCACAGGGTTGCGGATTTGATACCTCGGATTCAGCTTTATCAGCGAATCGATCAGGGCGCGCCGGATGATCC
>JBGOVD010000008.1:0-15427 GCA_041477935.1 Dissulfurispiraceae bacterium
CTGCTGGAAAATACGAACATGAATGCCGTGGACATGGTAGGCAAGGCAATGGAGATCGCAGCTGACATATGCATCTATACCAATAAAAATATCACTCTCGAGGAACTGAATGGATAACCAGACACCCAGAAAAATCGTCGAAGAACTGTACAAATATATCATTGGCCAGGAGAAGGCGAAGAAAGCTGTCGCAATCGCAATGCGGAACCGGTGGCGGAGGCAGATGCTCTCGTCGGACCTGAAGGAAGAGGTCCTGCCCAAGAACATAATCATGATAGGCAGCACAGGCATAGGCAAGACGGAGATAGCGCGAAGGCTTGCAAAGCTGGATAATGCTCCTTTTATCAAGGTCGAGGCCTCTAAATTTACCGAGGTCGGCTATGTCGGCCGCGACGTGGAGTCGATAATCAGGGACCTTACGGAGCTTGCCATGGGCATGGTCAAGACCGAACATATGGCGAAAGTGCGCGAGAAGGCGAAGACGCTCGCTGAAGACCGCCTGCTCGATCTGCTGCTGCCGATACCGAAACCGGCCAGGGGAGATGCTGAAGAGCCCGAAGACAGGGAGCAATATAAAGATACTCGCGAGAGACTGCGTACCCAGTTGAAGGATGGCAAGCTCGACTCCAGGTATGTCGATATCGAGGTGAAGGAAAAATCGATGCCCTTCGGCGTGATTTCAAATGTCGCACTCGAAGAGCTTGAGATCAACCTGAAGGAGATGATGGGGAGCTTACTGCCTGAGAAGTCCAAAAGGAAGAAGGTGAGGGTGCCTGAAGCCCTCGCCTTGCTCACACAGGAAGAGGCGAACAAGCTGATCGATATGGAGAAGGTAACGAAGGAGGCCATCGAAAGGACCGAACAGTCGGGCATCGTCTTCGTGGACGAAATCGACAAGATAGCCAGCAGGGGGCATAGCCAGGGGCCCGATATCTCGCGGGAAGGCGTCCAGAGGGACCTTTTGCCGATAGTCGAGGGATCTACTGTTACTACGAAGCATGGTCAGGTAAAGACGGAGCATATCCTCTTTATTGCAGCCGGCGCGTTCCATATCTCGAAGCCTTCTGATTTGATCCCCGAGCTGCAGGGAAGATTTCCGATAAGGGTCGAGCTGGAATCTCTCGGCAAGAATGATTTCATCAGGATTCTTACAGAACCGCACAACGCACTTATCAAGCAGTACATCGCATTGCTCGAAACAGAGGGAGTCAAGCTTACTTTCGAGGAAGATGCAATCGATGAGCTGGCAGGGATCGCGGCAACGGTCAATGAAAAGACAGAAAACATCGGGGCGCGCAGGCTTCATACAGTGCTTGAAAAGCTGCTGGAAGATGTATCCTTCAATGCGCCGGAGATGCAGGACCAATCCATCGTTATAGACAGGAAATATGTAAAACAAAAACTGTCGGATGTCGTGAAAGATGAAGACCTCAGCAGATATATACTGTAAACCAATTCGGATAGAGTGTCCCGGACAGGGGGGGCTTGTTTTCATTGCATGCTCTCTTTCACTCGTCTTTCTCACCGCTTGCGCCACCTCAAAGCGCGTGGCTCCTCCAACGGCGCCGGCCCCGGTCCCGGCCTCGGCCCCTGCTGTTTCTGAGCAGGAAGTGCTTCCTGATGAGCATCGGATTTCAGAATTTGAGGAGTACAAGGGAGAAAAAAAGAGCTGCTACGCCTCTTGGTACGGGCGGGAATTCCACGGCAAGCCGACGGCCTCCGGTGAAAACTTCAATATGTTTGCTCTCACATGCGCGCACAGGGATTATCCGCTGGGCACTAAGGTGAAAGTCAGTAATCCAGCCAACGGCAAGGGAGTCGAATGTATAGTCAATGACCGCGGACCGTTTGTAACCGGGCGTGACATAGACCTCTCCTATGCCGCAGCGAAAAGGATAGGGCTCATCGGGCCTGGAGTAGCGAAGGTTGATGTGGAGCCGTTGGGCCGGTATACGCGATATGTGAAGGACGTGAAATACGGTCAGCTGGAGGGTTCGATGGTAACCATCCAGATCGGATCTTTCAGAGATGAGGCGAATGCCAGGAGGCTCAAGAAAGGCCTGGATCTGCATTATAAGGATGTTTATATCATGCAGGCCCATATCGGACAGGATAAATATTATCGTGTTAGGATCGGGAAATTCAAGAATAGCGGGGATGCCGTGCAACCCGCCAAAGCTCTGGCGCAGGAAGGTTATAACGTACTGGTCACGAGATATTAGCAGCAGATAAAATTGCGAGTCTCATTCACGGAGAGGGTATGAAGAAATTGCTCGAGAAGGCGAATATACTAATCGAATCGCTGCCGTACATACGGAACTTTTATGGGAAGACCTTTGTCATCAAGTATGGGGGCGCTGCGCAGATCGACGAGGGGCTGAAAAAGTGTTTTGCCCAGGATGTGGTGCTCTTTAACTTCATCGGTATCAGGACGGTCATTGTACATGGAGGCGGGCCGAAGATCAGCGAAACCATGAAGAGGATGGGCAAGGAGCCTACATTTGTTCAAGGTCAGAGGGTCACTGATAAAGAGACTATGGATATTGTCGAGATGGTGCTGGGCGGGCTGATCAATAAAGAGATCGTCTCCCTCATCAACAGGCATGGAGGCAAAGCGGTGGGACTGACCGGTAAAGACGGCGGACTGATCAGGGCGAAAAAGAAGCTGCTGAAGAAATCATCCAAAAAGGATGAAGAGGTGATCGACATCGGGCTTGTCGGAGAGGTGCAGGAGATAAATCCCGAGATCCTGAACTCGCTCGAGAGGGACGGCTTCATCCCGGTGATTTCTCCGATTGGAGTGAACACGGCTGGAGATGCGTTGAATATCAACGCTGACTATGTCGCCTCGGCCATAGCTTCATCGCTGAAGGCCGAAAAGCTTCTGCTGCTTACCGACGTGCCGGGCATCAAGGATGGCAGCGACAAGGTATTGTCCACCCTTAACAAACTCGAAATCATGGAACTTATCAACGAAGGGATTATCGTCGGAGGTATGCTCCCCAAGGTCCAGGCCTGTACTCGCGCTATCGAAAATGGAGTCAAAAAGACGCACATTGTCGACGGAAGGGTCCCCCACAGTCTTCTGCTTGAGATATTTACGAATGAAGGCATAGGCACCGAGATAGTTGCATAAGTGATAAGAGACCAGAAGAATGTCATAATCGGCAATGCCCTGAACATCGCGCGGGAAACCGGCAGCGCGAAGCTTTTTCTTTTTCTCAATAACGAGCAGGCATGCCGCTGGTTTATAAAGGCTGTGATTGCGGAGCGCGGCAGCATCGTTATTGTGGTCCCGGAGCGCCTCGATCTGAAAGAGCTTGACCTGAAGAAATCCTGTGCTGCCGTAATAAGGAGCTGGTCGGGCAATCAGACCCGTTTTTCGAGGATAAAGTATGCCTTTCTGCAGGGTGTTCTGCAGGGGATTATAGGGGTGGACAGCAAAGTGGTCTGCGTCCTCGGCCCCTATGACAAATGTCATCTGGACACCATCACTATCCATGACCTCGGCCTTTCATGGAGTGAGGATTTCCCGTTCGATGTGCATGCTATCATCGAGCACAAGGCATTTCATACCATCATGGCCGTCCTCGATATCGCTCTCGACATTGGTGCGCTCGGCAGGGAGGGCAAGTCCGTCGGCACCATATTTGTCATCGGTGATGCGGACGATGTGATGGACCTGTCGCACCAGGTAGTATTCAATCCCTTTAAGGGCTATCCTAAAAAAGAGAGGCTTATCACGCTGCCGGAAGTGGTCGAGAGCATCAAGGAACTCGCAAAGCTTGACGGGGCCGTGGTTATTTCCGAAGAGGGCGTTGTGGAAGCGGCCGGAAGGTTTCTAGAGGGCGCGGGCCTGGTGACTAAGAAGCTTAGGGGGCTTGGCGCCCGCCACAGGTCAGCAGCCGGCATTACGCGCAGGACAGGGGCTATCGCAGTGGTTGTCTCGGAAAGCACCGGCAAGGTGACGGTCTTCGAAAAAGGAAAGATAATCGCGACGCTGGAACCTATCATCAGCAGGCGAATGGTGTGAGAGCGTCATCCCGTATTTATAGAATCATTACCGGACCGTTTTAGGGAGGGATTTGAAATGAGGATACGTCGACTTTTAAGAGCAGTAACGGTTTGTCTCAGCGTTTTCATGCTATCGTCAGGCTGCACCACGGCCGATAAGAGCAACTGGAAAGTACTCCAGGAAGATGCCTATCACAATAAGTTTTCCTATGACACGGGGAGCGTAGAACGTACTTCAACCCAGACCATTAAAGTTTGGGCAAGCTCCAGCGGAGCACGGTATCTGTACGAGATAGACTGCAGGTCCAAAAAGATGCGCATTCTCGAAGATCACGGAGTTGACCAAAATCGATGGATAGATATAATGAGCAACTCGGGCGACCAGTTGCTTTACAATGAGGTATGCCCATAGCGAATTGCAGGTAAACTCCCTTTTCGGCAATAGGCCGGCCTGATCTTCCCCGGCGGGCGTTCTCCATGTCGGAGGAGAAGACGCGATAAGTCAGAGCAATCTTTAGAAGAGACAAACAGAAATCCAGATTATTGTAAAGAGGATAATAGACCATGAAGATAGCTCTGATTATTCCACTCAACAGCAACAGGGCCGAAAAGAGTTTTTACGATCATAAGTTTATTTCTAAATTCCTGTTTTCGAAAAACTATTATTCATATTATCTTGCTATCCCCACCCTGATTTCTCTGACACCTCCCGGGCATCAGATCAAGGTTTTTGATGAGAACATCGAAGAAATAGATTATGACTGGGGGGCGGATATTGTCGGTATCAGTGCCAGAACGATGAGTGCGAACAGGGCATATGAGATATCGGAACAGTTTAGATCGCGAGGTGTGAAGACAGTCTTGGGCGGCATTCACCCGTCGATGTGTCTTGAGGAGGCCATTCAGTATTGCGATAGCGTTGTAGTCGGCGAAGCTGAATTTGTGTGGTCCGTCCTGTTGGAGGATGCACAAAGAGGTGAGTTGAAACGGACGTATAAGGCAGATAGTCTTTCTGATCCGGCAAAATCGCCTGTCCCAAGCTGGCAGGCCCTTTCAAGGGAAAAATATTTCGTCGACATCATTCAGACAACAAAGGGATGCCCCTTTCATTGTGAATTCTGCTCAGTGCATGCTTTTGACGGGACCCGCATCAGAAATAAAACGGTTGATCAGGTCATAGAAGAGATCCGGCAGTTGCAGAGTGGGCCTACCCGCTTCAAGAAGAAATCCATCTCTTTTGCTGATGATAATATTATTGCGAACAAGAACTTCGCACGGTCGCTTTTCAGGGCGTTGAAGCCTTACAACCTGAACTGGTCGTGTCAGGCTTCGATCAATATCGGTGAAGATGATGAAACCCTGACATTGATGAAGGAAAGCGGCTGCGGCTCTATATTTATAGGATTTGAGTCCGTGTCAAAAGAGAACCTTTCGCGCATGGATAAGGGGGTCAATCTCAGACATGATTATGCCTCGGCCATCCGCAATATTCAATCTCACGGGATTCTGGTCCACAGTTCCTTCATTGTCGGATATGACTTCGAGACGACGTCCAGTTTTGACGAGCTGATTAAATTCATAGAAGATACGAATCTTTTAATGCCGATCATAAATATTCTCACGCCATTCCCCGGCACAAAGCTTTTTAAACGTCTGGAAGAAGAAGGCAGGATATCTCACAAGGACTGGAGCAGATATGACACAAAGCATGTTGTGTTCAAGCCGGCTTTGTTGAGCGCGGAAGAACTTCTTGAAGGATACTGGAAAGTCCTCAGGAGCGTCTATTCCTTTGATTCTATCCTCAGGAAACTCAACTATTACTGGGACATCGACTTCTGGAAGCATTCCAACCATATCGATCCCATAAAATTCAGATATCGCCTTCTTTTCGCTTTGCGTCTTAGCACACTTCTGTTTTCTGCGGATCTGCCGCGTTCACGCTTTATTTTCAGGATACTGCCGAAGGTAATATTTGACAGGCGCGTGAGAATTTCTACCATACTGACTCTTATGAGTTATAATGATTACGCGCGAGGCTGATCAGCTCACATAATGCCCCGCTTCATCCTCCATCCGATTTGAGAAGTTATCATGCAAGTGTTGGGAAAATTCCAGAAGTATTGTCAATTCAGGTTGAACTGGTTATATTGTTACTTATTGATTCCAAGGAGGGAACACATGAAGGTGCTGGTAGTCTACTATTCTCTCTACGGCCACATCGCCCGGATGGCGGAAGCCGTTGCTGAAGGTGTCCGGGAAGTAAAAGGCGCAGTTGCCGAGATCAAGCGCGTGCCGGAGACTCTTAGCGAGGATGTTATTGAAAAAATGGGAGCACTCGAAATCCAGCGCTCTTTCTCCCATGTCCCGGTCTGCAGTGTCGACGATCTTGCCGGTGCCGATGCGATAATTTTCGGAACTCCTACGAGGTTCGGCAACATGTGCGGACAGATGAGGCAGTTTATGGATGCCACGGGTAAACTTTGGATGAAAGGTTCTCTCGTCGGCAAAGTCGGCAGTGTGTTTGCCAGCTCCAATACCCAGCACGGCGGGCAGGAGTCTACGATCCTCAGCTTCCATACGACGCTTCTTCATCAGGGGATGATCATCGTCGGCCTGCCATACACTTTTCAGGGACAGATGGGTATCGATGAAATCACCGGCTGTTCGCCCTATGGTGCTTCTACAATTGCCGGACCCGATGGCAGCAGACTGCCGAGCGCAAACGAGCTTTCCGGTGCAAGATTTCAGGGACGGCACGTTGCAACAATTGCATCGAAGCTGACTCAGGTCTGAGTTATCGGAAATATGCAGGCGCTAAAGACCATGTTGTCCCTGCTGTTCTCGACACCATTGCGGCCCGATCGACTAAATCTTACCGTACTGTGACGAGCTGCTGAGCACCATCTAAAGTTTCAAGCAATAAAATCGTAATAAACTCTCATTGACGTGTCGTCAAAGCATCATCGCCCAACCCTGAGTTATGTCTCAACATCACAAAGCTGCAGACAGTCAAGTCTTAAAAACTCATGTTTCAGATTTGAAGACTTGCTGTTTCCTTTTAGCGCTACGAAGTTAAGCGCCTTTATGCGAGCAGAAATGATGTATTGTCTCGTGCTACAATTTGCTTGAAGGCCGAAGAACTACAGAGGTTTTTATGGCAGTTAAACTGTAGGAGGGGGGAGGCGAAGATGAGAACAACAGACAGGCAGTTATATAAGATTGGAGCATTCATTCTCTTGCTTGTTCTTATAAGCGCCACCCTGGTCATCGGAGCACCGGAGCGTCTCCGGGTCGGCTTCGATGACAATCCGCCTTTTTGCTCAGTTTCCGCTGATGGCAAGGTCCAGGGATTGTTCCCTGACGTATTTGAGGAAATAGCCGCCAAAGAGGGCTGGCACTACGACTATGTGCGCTGCATCAGGAGCCAGTGCATGGAAGATCTTGCCAGTGGCAAACTTGATGTCCTTCTTTCTACGGGTTATTCCCCACAACGTGCTGAGCACATGGATTTCAGTAAAGAATTCCTTCTCGTCAACTGGGGCCAGGTTTATGTAGCCAACAATGAGAAATTGGAATCTATTCACCTTCTTGAAAACAAACGTATCGCCATAGTGCGCGGCAACATCCATGGTATAGCATTTCGCAGGCTGCTGGCTGACTTTGGTAAAAGCGCCACCTTTATTGAGGTAGACAAGATGGAGGATGTTTTAACGGAACTCTCCAAAGGCAACGTTGATGCAGGAATCGTCAACCGCGTATTTGGGCAGGCTAACGAGGAAAAGTATCATGTTCATGCAACCCCTATTTCATTTATTCCCATTGAGATCAAATTTGCCGTTCCCAAAGGGAAGCACGCCGATATCATCGCCGCCCTGGACAGTCATATTGCCAAGCTAAAGCAACAGCCTGGCTCCGTATATGCCAGGTCATACGAACACTGGATAGGCAGTAGATCAGTACGTCGTGTGATTCCTGATTGGGTTTTGCCCACTGTCAGCTCGGCGATACTTGCAACCGTAGTTTTGATATTAGGTGTCGTTTGGTTGAGGTTTGAAGTACGCCGCAAAACTGCAGCGTTGTCTCAGGCAAAGGAAGAGGCCGAATCAAACCAGCGCCTTTACAGGGCAACGCTTGATAACACGTCTCAATTTCAGGGGTTGCTGTCTCCAGATGGAACGGTCTTGAATGTCAATCAGACTTCTCTGAATATAATCGGTACAAATAAAGAATCAGTTATTGGCAACCTGTTTTGGGAAACTTCCTGGTGGAAACATGACCAGAAAGAGCAAGAGCGTCTTAAAGATGCAATCGGTAGATGTGCCAAAGGCGAATCCATTAATTATGAAACAACACATCAGGATTTTAAGGGTAATCTTCTTTACATAGACTTTTCTCTGCACCCGGTTATGGATGATGCCGGCGCAATAATCTATCTGATTCCGGAGGGGCGGGATATCTCCGAACGGAAACGAGCGGAAGAACAATTGAGGGAGAGTGAAGAAAGATATCGTCAGCTCGTGGAACTCTCGCCGGATGCCATCTTTATACAAAGCGATGGCAGGATTGTATATATAAATGCGGCCGGTGCAAGGCTGTTCGGAGTTGAAGACCGAGCCAGGCTTTTGGGAAAGCAGGCATTGGAGTTGATACATCCTGATTATCTGGAAATCGTTCGGGCGCGTATGAGAAAGGTGAAGGAAGAAAATACCGAAGTTCCACTTATTGAAGAAAAGTATCTTCGGCTCGACGGGACCTCTGTTAATGTTGAAGTTATCGCCACGCCATTCATTCATCAAAGCAAACATGCAGTGCAGGTGATTGCCCGTGATATTACCAAACGTAAATTTGTGGAACAAGCGCTGCACGAAAGCAAAGAGAAAATAAGTCAGATCCTCAATTCCACTGCAGAAGGCATCTATGGCGTTGATCTTAATGGAAATTGTACATTCTGTAATGTATCCGTCCTCAGAATCCTTGGTTACGATAATGAAGGAGCTCTAATCGGGAAAAACATGCATGAACTGATTCACCACACAAAGGCCAACGGAACTCCATACCCGAAAGATGAATGCGCTGCCAACGCGGCAATCTTTAAAGGTGAGTATTTTCACAGAGACAGGGAATTTCTATGGCGCGCCGACAGCACAAGGTTTCCAGCAGAATATTGGGCACATCCAATATTCAGAGGCAATGAACTCATGGGGGCAGTTGTAACATTTGTAGATATTACAGAACGCGTAGCTCTCGAAAATCAGTTCCTTCAATCCCAAAAGATGGAGTCTGTGGGTCGGCTGGCAGGTGGCGTGGCCCACGATTTCAACAATATGTTGGGGGTGATCCTCGGTCACGTTGAACTCGCGATGATGAAGGTCAATCCTGAGGAGCCAATTAATACTAATCTTACAGAAATCCGGGCGGCCGCTCAACGTTCCGCTGACCTCACCAGGCAACTGTTGGCCTTTGCCCGCAGGCAGACTGTGGCGCCTAAAGTCCTGGATTTAAACGACTGCGTAGCGACAATGCTTAAGATGCTTCAGCGGCTGATCGGCGAGGATATTGACCTTGTCTGGATACCGGGATCCGACCTGTGGCCAATCAAGATCGACCCCGCCCAGATTGACCAGCTGCTGACGAATCTTTGCGTAAACGCCCGGGACGCGATCGCGGGGGTGGGTAAGGTCACTATCGAGACCGAAAACATCGCCTTCGATAAGGCTTATTGCGATATGCACACAGGCTTTGTCTGTGGGGAATACGTGATGCTGGCTGTGAGCGACGACGGTTCTGGAATGAGCAAAGAGGTCATTGATAACCTTTTCGAACCTTTCTTCACTACAAAGGCGATTGGAAAGGGCACTGGACTGGGGCTGGCCACAGTCTATGGCATTGTAAAGCAAAACGAGGGAGTCATCAAGGTCTGCAGTGAACCCGGTGAGGGTACAACCTTCAAAGTCCACTTGCCTCGGTTCGCGGGGCAAGCCATTGAGCCACAGGCTGAAAGCAAGGCTGAAATACCTAAAGGACAAGGAGAGACGATATTGCTGGTGGAGGACGAGCCGGCGATATTGAACGTGGGCAGGGCAATGCTGGAAGAAGTGTGCTATAAAGTTCTGACTGCGGGCACGCCTGGGGAGGCGCTGCGTCAGTTTAAATCTCACGGTCCAGAGATACAACTGCTGATCACCGACGTGGTAATGCCGGAGATGAACGGCCGGGACCTGGCTAAATTAATCTGTGATATTAATCCCGGACTAAAATGTCTTTTCACTTCCGGTTACACGGCCAATGTTATCGCTCATCATAGCGTACTGGACGAAGGAGTAAATTTCCTGCAGAAACCGTTCTCCATTGATGATCTTGCGTCTAAGGTCCGCGAGGTGCTGGAACAAAAATAGGAGCGAGGCGGGGTATAATCAAATATTGGAGGAGATTGTACGGTTTAAGGTCCGGGAGTTTATCCGGACGCGCCCTTTTCAACCTGTAACCCGACCACATACCCAAAGGAGAATGAATATGGATGGATTGGTATTAGATCTTGTTCAAAAGTTGTTGCAGCAAGCCATGGACAAAGCAAAGTCTGACTTTGGCAGGCCCATTTGCGTAGCAATATCAGATCATGCCGGTGAAATGCTGGGGTTTATGAAAATGGACGGAGCGCCGCTAAGAAGCATCCAGATATCCCAACGCAAGGCTTATACTTCGGCCCGCATGGGGGTTCCTACTAGTGCATTCATGGAAAGGCTCCAGCGTGACAAATTTCTTGCAAGCGATTTCGACACATTTTTCACTGGACTGCCTGGAGGGACTCCGCTCAAAAATAAAGAAGGGAGAATCATCGGTGCCATTGGTGTAAGCGGTCTTGCTGCCGGCGAAGACCAGGAGATAACCGACTTTGTGGCTGATATAGCCGCACGCTAAGAATTGATGAGGGGGATCTGGAACGTCCGAACTAAATCGGAATGCGTTTCCGAACCTGCCCGGAATTTCCAGTTAAACAAACCCTTGAAATATTATTTTCAACCGGGAAGCTTGGCAGCCAGAACATCCACCTTTTCAATTACCGGCGGGCTTGAAAAGAGTTCGGAGGCCCTAGCCATCAAAGCGGCTGCAACCTGGCCGGAGAGGTGCGCCTGCCGACCTGACTCATCGGGAAAGGCGTCGAATATGCCGAATGTCGACGGCCCAAGTTTTATCGCGAACCAGGCGGTTGTTGCAGGTTCCTGTTGAACCAACTGCAGACCTCCGCGCAGGAAACTTTCGACATCTTTCTCTTTTCCGGGCTTTGCCTCAAGCCTGACAAACAGTGCCACATTAACCATCTTTTTTCTCCTTTCAACACGCATTTATCATATCGAAAAATTACGAGTGTGAGATCCCTCTGATTGAAAGATATCAACAATGCGAGTCAATTGCCAGGAATCAAGATTGATATGTGCCTGTGGATGTTGTTCATCCTGCGATAGGAGATCTGGATTACATCGTCTTTTCTGTCGCGTGCGGCTGCGAGGGCGGGTGCACCAAATGCAGTTTTCAACATCGGCGCAGCCTGACACCGCGAACAGAAGATGATGTTCAGGAGCAAATCGATTTATATAATGAGATCTTTACCCCTAAGGAGAGAGCACGCTTCGAAATATTCGCTGGAAATCACCGCGGGCTGGGCATCGATTTTGAACTCTTTTGCAGGTATGTCGAAAAGATCAGGCGCCATGCGGGCATGAGAGAGGGGAGGGTCTTCGCTTTCTGCAATGCTGACGACATCGTGCGTCTGTTCGAACGGTACGGGGCAGGGGAGATGGAACGGAGAATGCTGGAAATAGGCCTGCACCTGAACTTCGGTGTGGAGAGCGGCTCCTGTAAAGGGCTGCAAGAATACGGCAAGAAAACTACCCTTGCGACGATGCGACAGGCACTGACATTGCTGAAGAACACGAAGATACCGCATTCTGTAAATGTTCTGGCGGGTGTCGAATGGGAAAGCCATACCTGGGATACTATAAAGCTCTTCAGGACCCTGTATCGTCCGGCGGATAACAGACCTGCCGTGTATTCATCGGACTTTATAGGCGAACACGGTCAGATTGACCACGATCTTTCAGCCCGGCAATACAAGATGTTCCGCAATGCCCTGAACGACTGCGGCATCTACGTCTATAAGTATAATTTTGTCCCATTCAACAAAGAACAGTCATTACCTTCAGTCAGCAGGGCAACATCATAACTTCTGTTTTTTATTCGGACCCTTTTGATCTCATGCTACCCTCATAAAGCTCGTATTCCAGCAGCCTGCATTCTATATTGCTGTTGAAAAAAGGGACTTTGCGTTTTGTTCGGAGGCCGACTTTTTTCGTCAGCTCGAAGTTGCCGGTAAAGATATATCCTTTGTATCCCTTGCATTTCTGTTTGAAGAAGTCACCTATTTCCTTATAGGTATTTTCGAGTAGGGCCGTTTTGCCGAGTCTCTCGCCGTACTCAGGATTGAGCATGACAACTCCGCCGCCCTCGGGAATACGTGTTTCTTTGAAGTCGCTAACGGCGAACTCGATGAAATGTTCTACACCGGCAGTGGATGCGTTGTTCCTGGCCGCCTGGATTGCCGATGGGTTGTTGTCCGTAGCTATAATTTTTCCGTTCAGAGTTTTTATCACCGCCGCTTTTGCCCTGGCACGCAGTTCATCCCACTTCCCCCTGTCAAAGCCTTTAATATGCATGAATCCGTAACTGCTTCTAAGAATGCCCGGCGCCCGGTTAAGAGCTATCAATGCGGCCTCTATGGCGAGCGTGCCGCTGCCGCACATCGGGTTTATAAAGTTGCCGTTTCCGTCCCAGCCCGTTGCCATGACGACGGCAGCCGCGAGGGTCTCCTGCATCGGCGCCTTAAGAGGGATCTTTCGGTAACCCCTCTTTGGAAGAGGTTCTCCCGATGTGTCGAGGTAAATACTGCACCTGTCCCCTTTCCAGTACAGAAAGACGACTGCTCCTGACATCTCTGATCCGGAGTCAGGCCGTCGGCCGCACTTGTCCTTGATTCTGTCGACGATCGCGTCCTTGCATTTGACGTTCGCAAAAAGAGGATTTGTTATTGTCGGATTGTCGACCGAAGAGTGGACCGAAAGGTATTCATTTTCATCGATATAGCGCTCCCATTCGATAGCAGATGCGTTGTTGTAGAGATCTCCGGCGTCTTCGGCTACGAAGCTCTTGAGGTGGAGCAGGACCCTGTGAGCTGTTCTCAAACAGAGATTCAGCCGCATCGTATCATCGAGGCTGCCCTCGGTTTCAATACCGGCAACGGTTTCATCGATCACCGGGAAGCCAAGCGCCGTCAGTTCCTGTGCCAGATAAGGAGGAAGCCCTTTAGGGCAGGTTATGAGTATTTTTGATTTTTCCATCTGATTATCATAACTCATCGATAACATAAAGCACAGGGCAAATAATACTCAAATCTCGATTGAAGGAATTGCGCGAAGGCTTTATGCAGGGGCGAACGGCCGTTCGTCCCTGCAGGGATGACGTCAAATCCACTTTACAACGGGCTCTTTCTTCGGTGGGCGTTCCGGATGTTCAGCAGGATACCCCAGTAATATGGGGCCGAAGATCGTTTCGTCCTCTTTCAGTTCGAGCATTTTTTTCACTTCTGCATCCTCCGTAACCATCGCCCCGAACCCGACCCAGCAGCTTCCTATTCCCAGAGAATGAGCAGCCAGCATCATATTTTCGCAGGCCAGGGGGCAGGAGTGATTCGCATACCTTCCGGACCCGATAACGAAAACAACGACCGGAGCAGAATAATAGACAGGATCAGGCAGTTCGGCATAGCGTTTCCTGATCATCTCATAGCGTTCGGGATCGCTTTCCTTTATCATTTCCAATATCTTGTGGACATTTGGCTTGGCGGCACTAAGGAGTTTCTTCTTCGCAATGTCATCTTCGACAATTGCAAAGCGCCACGGCTGGCAGTTCATAGCAGACGGCGCCTCGTTGGCGGCTTCGATAATTACGTTGATAAGGGTTTTGGGAATCGTCCTGGAATCATATGACCGAATTGAACGTCGTTTCTTGATGGCCTGGATTACTTCATTCATTTACTGCCTCCTCGAAATAAGTACATGGGATTTTTATTACAATATACCCCCTTTGAGGATGAGAGTAAATAAAGCGGACCGGTCAGGCGTGTTCAATCATCGAAAAGGCTTCTGACTATTTTGAGATTTCTCGGATCATCCTCTTCGCTCTTTTTGGGCGTTTCAAGGACCAAAGGGATATTCCTGAAGGCCGGGTGGTTTATGAATTCACGCAGTCCTTCCAACCCGATCTCGCCTTCACCGATATGCCAATGCCTGTCGACCCTTGAATTAAGGCTCTTTTTGGCATCATTCAGATGAATGAGCTTCACCAGGCCGGGGCCGAGATGGTCCTCGATTTCCCTGACGAGGAGCGATAATCCTGCGCCATTCTTAATATCATATCCGGCAGCAAAGGCATGGCATGTATCGAGAGTGATGCCTGCTATAAGAGGCGTTTCAGCATCGGTAATGATTTCGGCGAGGTCCGATATCCGTGAAGTAATATCGCCCCTTTCGCCGGCTGTGTTTTCGAGGAGAAGCCCTGTTTCCCATTCGCCTTCATCCGCCATCTTACGCAAAGCGGCGACGGCACGCCTGCGGCCTTCCTCTCCGCTGCCTTCGGACAAGCTTCCGGTATGAACTACGACATATTCGGCGCCCAGGACATCTGCGAGGTCAAGCTCGCGCTTCATCAATTGTATCGACTTTCTGAGAATGTCTGCATCGCCTGAGGCCAGATTGATTAGATAAGACGTATGGACGAAGACAGGCCCGATATCGTAGACCTCCCTGAATTTTCTGAATGCCGCCGCGGTCTCAGCCGGTATATCAGACACGGCCCACCGGCGCGGGTTGTGAGAGAATATCTGTATGGTGTTGCAGCCGAGCTCCTTTGCGCGCTCGATCGAGAGATGGACGCCTCCAGCTATGGATGTATGGACCCCCAGACGCCTGGCTGTTTGTGGGGCTTTCACGTTCTTTTTAGACATTGAATCCGTCCCTCTTTCTTGACTTGAGAAAGCTTTTAGTGTTAATTTTTCCATCTATGGCAACAGATTATAAAGATACCCTTAATTTACCACAAACGGACTTTCCGATGAAGGCGAACCTCGGCCAGAAAGAGCCGGAGATGCTCAAGTTCTGGGAAGATAACAAGATATATGAGCGCCTGCAGGAGAAGAACAGGGGCGACAAACGATATGTCCTCCATGACGGGCCGCCCTATGCCAACGGCAATATCCATATCGGCCACGCGCTGAACAAGATCCTCAAGGACATAATCGTCAAATACCGGTCGATGCAGGGCTATTATTCTCCCTATGTGCCGGGTTGGGATTGCCACGGCC
>JBGOVD010000365.1:0-2967 GCA_041477935.1 Dissulfurispiraceae bacterium
ATACCGGCGCCGGCATTCCTGCCGACAAGATGCATCGTATATTTGAGCCGTTTTTTACCACCAAGGAAGTCGGAAAAGGCACCGGGCTCGGCCTCAGTATCGCCTACGACATCGTAAAGAAACATAAGGGCGAGTTGCAGGTTCAGAGCGATGTCGGCAAGGGAACTTCATTTACAATAGCCATTCCGATAGTAACGGAATAAAATAAACAGGCCGAGGCGGGCTGCGAAAAGGGCGCTGCCGCGGTTGCACACGGCAGCGCCGGGATACTATCCCATTACCCTCAGTCTGATCTTGTAACGCTTTTTAAGGTTATCGTGCATCGTAATGTTCACATCTCTTTGCCGCACGACCGGCCCAAGTTTTGATGAAAAATCGTAGCCGACCTTCTCCAAAAGGACCTCTGTCGAGCCTGCGGCTCTTTCATGAGAATTTCCGCTCCTGTTGATTATCCCGCTGACTGCCTTCCTGAATTGAGATTCGACATCGTCTCTGACGGGCTCACTTGTTTCGCGGGGTGACGGAATGATCGATCTGGGCTTTTCGGGCTCGTCGATTATGCTTTTGGTAGTATTATAGACATTGGTAATCGAACCGTCGTTGTCGACGCAGACTGCAATCAGCCCGTGGTCTGAATTTACGCTTTCTACTTCTTTGTGGCACTGTCTGAATTGCACTATTGTTTCGATTGCCGATGGTTCCTCGATCGTTCCGCTGCCTGTCATTGTGCCGCCTGCTGTAAACCGGTGCCTGATATGGCCCAATTTCAGCTCTATCCTGTTGTCGAAATCGAGGTCGCGGACCAGTTTTTCAGCTATCCTGATTGCCTTGCTCTCATCCAGCAACTCGGTGTTCTCTATATTTGTTTTGCCGAAATAGAGGTTCAGGGCGCCTTCACGGTTCACTTGCAACTGCAGATCCTTGTGGCCGATCATCCTGTTGCCGTCTTCATCGAAGTTGATGGTTGCAGAGCTCCTCTTCGTGAATCCCACCTTTTGCGCGATCTTCGATATCCGCTCATCATCAAAGAGCTTATTGTCCAGGACCAGGGCGTTCAATTTCTTGGGAATATGAGTGACGTAGGAGAACTTGCGGTTCGGGAGACTGCCGATCCATTGCCACTGATACCAGCCCTTGGATATCGGGGTCTTTGTGAAATACCTTTCGTTGTTGAGCCGATTGATGGCATCCGCCGAGTCCGAGCCGACCGCCATTGCCACGGGGACCTGGCTATGGCTTATGCGCCAGCTTGCATCAAGGAATGCACGGGCGAATGTCTTGCCTTTATTCCATTCTTCCCAAAAATACTTTCCATAATTCGGGTCATCGACGCTCGTCGTTTCATAACCGAAGAGCATTCGCAAGCCACCTTTGTTTGGGTCCCACCAGGTCCTGACAGGGTTATCCGGCCCGGAGACCCTCAATGAAAAACAGGTCGACCAGAAAAGATACCGCAATTCCTCATTGGCAAATGCCATATCATTGGAGTACGCCCAGTCCCGGTTGTCCCATTTTGCACCGAGCGGGGCCTGGAAAACGCCGTTTGCATCCATGTTTCCATGGCCGGAATGATAGAAGACCATGACGGAATCCATGCCGTAAGTATCCTGCCAGTTGTCATAGGTTTCCTCATATTCCCAGACTTTAACTCCTGCATCCTTCAGCCAGAAATTAGCCCCTTTACCTGGAAATGAGGTCGGATAGTCCAGAAAACCCTGTGCATCCTCATGGGTGTAAGTGAGGCCGCTGGCGCTCGAAAAATGCTCAAGGCTGCTTGCTCCGTAATAATCATTTGAGCCGGCGATCACAGCCTTGATTCCTTTCATCTTTTGTCCTTTCTCCGGGGTGAAAGGTTCCGACATCTCTGACCTGGTGAATCTCATAACTACCTCCTTTTTCGCAAGCGCGTACCGCAGCCTGTGTGCGGCGCCGGCTTTGCGGATGGGGCTTTGCCCCGTACGGCCAAAGGGCTGACCGTCGTCCCTTTGGAATACCCATGGAGTTTTTACGCGGCGAGCGAGGGGAATGCTCTCTGCACCTTTGAAAGATTGATAAAAAATGTTCTGGCTCTTTGGAACGGCTCCAGTCTACTCAAATGATACACCATCCCGCAGGGCCGAACAATTGTGGAAAGTACGTATATCGTTCTTTCCACGGAATAAGCCGCTGCAGTCCCATGGGGGGCTGCGTCCGACATGCCGAAATAACTGGAATATGGGAATGTTTTAAAAGTTGATATATTTATATCAATAAACTTATTTAAACGGAGGAAAAATGGCTACGAAGAAAAAAGTATCGACTTCAAAGGTAGTAAAGGCAACTAAGCCGAAGAAAGCCGTAAAGAAGACATCACCGAAAAAACAGAAAGATCTTAAAGCGGGAAGTCATTACGAATGCGGTGTATGCGGGCTTGCGGTTACTGTCGATGAAGTCTGCGGCTGTAATGATTTTTGCGACATAATCTGCTGTGGCGAGCAGATGAAACCGTCAAAGTAAGGGTCGCCGTAACCGCAGATTGTCTCGAATCAATTCAATTGCCCACTGTTTCAATGCGAGGGAGACAGCGGGCAATTGATGCAATACCGGGAGGACAAGAGTTTGCCGAATCCAGTTTCTTTCTTCGTTCCACGGCCCTATTTCTCCCTCTATAAACAGATAAAGATCCAGGTGATTCATAATTCTTCATAATACCTTCGTCCTGCCTTCACAATTATTTGGTACTGTATAGCCAAGGAACAGAAATACTTTGTGAGATTTCTAAATCCGGTTTGAGAAAAGGAGGATGTTATGAAAATCAAGAAATTAGCTGCAGGGATCGTCGGGGCCACTATCCTGGTTTTAACAGGATTTGCTGCCAGTAGCGATGCAGAGGTACACGTAAACGTCGGGATATTCGCACCGCCTCCCGCGTATGTAATCTCTGCTCCACCTTCGGTAGTCGTGATTCCGGGAACATATGTATATGCG
>JBGOVD010000155.1:0-5465 GCA_041477935.1 Dissulfurispiraceae bacterium
AGCATCCCGGCGATCTGCGCTGGGAATGTCGTCGTCCTGAAACACGCATCGAACGTGCCCATGTGCGCGCTGTCCATTGAGGAGGCGTTCGGGAAGGCAGGCTTTCCGGCCCCTGTATTCAGCACGCTGCTTATGGATGCAAAAAGTGCGATTAGACTTATTGATCAGGACAAGGTCGATGCGGTGTCGTTTACAGGAAGCAATAAGGCCGGTGAGGGGGTCGGAGCCCATGCAGGGAGAAAGATAAAGAAGCTTGTACTTGAGCTTGGCGGATCTGATCCTTTCATCGTGCTCGACGATGCGGATGTAGAGAAGGCAGGAAGGACGGCGGTCAGTGCCAGGATGATCAACACCGGCCAAAGCTGTATTGCTGCAAAAAGATTCATCGTTCATGAAAAGATTGCAGGCGAGTTTATGGATGTATTTACCTCGCGGCTCAAAGAACTGAAGATTGGGGATCCCATGGACGAGTCGACCGATATAGGCCCGCTAGCCAGGCCCGACATCCTTGCCTCACTTAACGATCAGCTCAGGGATGCACGGGAGAAGGGCGCTGAAGTTATACAGCCCGGGCACTCCTTCAATAAGGGGCTTTTCTTTGCTCCCTGCGCAGTATATAATCCAACGAAGGAAATGAAGATCCTGACCGAAGAGGTCTTCGGCCCGATCTCGCCAGTCATTGTTGTGAAGGATGAGGACGAGGCGGTCAGGGTGGCAAATGATACGGAGTACGGCCTCGGCGCATCCATCTGGTGCAGAAACATCGAGAGGGCGGAAAGGATCGCAGTCCGTCTCGAAGCGGGAACCGTTGCGATCAACGATATGGTTAAGTCCGACCCTCGCATGCCCTTCGGCGGTGTGAAAAAGTCCGGGATCGGCAGAGAGCTGTCTCACTATGGGCTGAAGGAATTCGTGAATATCAAGAGCGTTATTGTCAGGGAGTAGTGGCAACCCTGGTGGTTGCCCGATCTGCGAAATAAGAAGGTGCAAGAGTGAAGGCGTCTGATCTGTTCGTACGGCAGCTCGAGGAAGAGGGAGTGAAATACATCTTCGGCTTGCCGGGGGAAGAAAATCTCGACTTTCTGGAATCCCTCCGTACCTCATCTATCAAGGTGATAATTACCCGCCACGAACAGTCCGCCGCATTCATGGCAGCGACTTACGGCAGGCTCACAGGGAAGGCAGGTGTCTGTTTCTCGACACTTGGTCCCGGGGCTACGAATTTGGTGACCGGCGTTGCTCATGCACAGTTGATCGGCGCGCCGCTCGTGTCGATCTCGGGACAGAAGGCCCTCAGAGAGAACTGGCAGGCCCGGTTTCAGCTCGTAGATGTAGTAGCGGTTATGGAGCCTGTTACCAAAAAATCGGTCTCTATCGTAGATCCGGGCACCATCCCCACTATAGTGCGGAACGCCTTCAGGCTTGCGCAGACGGAACGGCCCGGTGCGGTGCATATAGAGTTGCCCGAAGATGTCGCAGACAGCCGGACTGATGCGCCGATACAGAAACGAGGTTACACGCGAAGACCTGCGCCTGACCCCGGGGCCATCGAACTGGCGGCCGGGTTGATCAACGAAGCGCAGCACCCTTTGATAATCATATCGTCAGGGGCAAACAGGAACATGATCAACCAACACCTTACGCAGTTTGTTGAGCGGACGGGAATCTACGCGGTGCATACCCAGATGGGGAAGGGCGTTCTGAGCGATGAATCGCAATACAGCCTCTACGCAGCAGGCATCCACAGGCGCGATTACGTGAATTGCGGTATCGACCGGGCCGACGTGATCATTACTGTCGGGTACAATATCGTCGAATATCCGCCTTTCGTATGGAATCCCAATCTCGACAAAAAGATTATAAACATTGATTTTGCCGAGGCAGAGGTGGATAAATACTATAATCCGGACATAGATATAGCAGGCGACATCTCGTCTTCACTGATTAAACTCGCCGGGCTGATAACTCCCAGGGGTAGGAACCAGACCTTTGAGGCTGTGCGGAGCTTTCTTGACAGGAAACTTTCGCCTGATTTCGATAAGAAATATCCGCCGACGCCGCAGGAGATCGTGCGGAATGTGCGCGAGGCGATGTCGCCTGAAGATATCGTAGTCCTCGACAACGGGATATACAAACTCTGGTTTTCGCGCCTCTACCGGACTTATGCCCCCAATACCTTCATAGTGGACAATGCGCTTGCAGCGATGGGCGCTGGGCTTCCGTCGGCGATCATGACAGCGATGCTCAGGCCGGACCGGAACGTGCTTGCAGTGGTTGGAGACGGAGGGTTCATGATGACCTCCTGTGAGATCGAGACAGCCCTGAGGTGCGAGGTGCCGCTCGTTGTGCTGGTCCTGAACGATAACGCCTTCGGCTTCATAAAGTGGAAGCAGCAGAGCAGGAATTTTGCGGACTTTGCACTCGATTATTCGAACCCTGACTTCGTCCGGTACTCGGAGAGCTTCGGGGCTATGGGTATGAAAGTTAATAAAGGAGATGACCTGTCTGAGCTGCTGAGGGAAGCATTTGCGATGAAGAAACTTGTCATTATCGAATGCCCGATAGATTATTCACCCAATTATGCGACCTTCTCAAAGGAACTTTCGAATATCGTCTGTGAAATATGATGCGAAGTTGGGTATGCACGGCGGAGTGCTATTTGCCTGCCGAATTCTTGAGAGAATGATATAATTGGCGAAGAAAGATTTTGTAAAAAAATAAAATAACACGAATGGAAGGCCCTTTCCTGGCGAAAGAGGACTTTGGGGGAGGCAAAATGAGTCGCAGAGCGAAGATGACGGCGGCAAAGGCAGAAAGGAAACAGCAAAAATTGGACGCAGGCCTGATTTCTGAGCTCTTCCCGAAAGTTAAGAAAATAGCTGTCAGTATGACGTACAGCAAGACAGGCGTATTGGAACCATTGTCACGGGCGGTTAATTTTCACCCCGGCAGTTCGGCTATTTTCAAAATGCCTTGTCTGTGCTCGGAGTGTGAAGAAGGCAACTTTGATTTCACCAAGATAATAAGTTCTATGGTCAAAACCGGCAAAACAGCGTCAAAGGGGAAAATCGGTTGTGACGGCTGCTCCGTTCCCGAATGCTCTGATGTTGCCTACGATATAATTATACAATACCTGTAACGTCAGGGTGCCTACCCCGGCATCCGCGGCTGATTTGTGCGCCACGTCACATACCGGAGCGCAATAATAAGGTATAAATAGACTAAGGGGTACCGAGACGAGTATTTATGGTATCCGGGAGGCGCACCGTGGTAATGCCGAATATGGGTTTGCTTTCGATGGGGGTTACGGTTCTGTGCATAGGGGCTGTTCTATCTGTAAAAGAGCAGTTTAAAAAACAGATGATTAAGTGCAGCAAATGCGGAGAGACTAAAATGCGTACAAGGGGCGGCCAGATATTTTGCAAGAACGGGCACAGGGTTACGATAGCTGAGTAGGCGCAGATCGATTCCCTTGAGGTGAATTGAATCAGGGCCTTATAGCGGCATATGTCAGAAGACTAATCGTAAATCATAAGGCCGGCCTTGTTGTTCCTGACCCAGACTACGCCTGCTTTCATCATCGGCTCTGCAATACTTACCGTCTTGCCCCTTTTGAGCCTGGCAGAGGTAATGATGCAGACGCCGCTTTCACTCACATCGATTATATCGCAATCCCACTTGGCCCCGGAATCGTCGGATATCTCAGTGTTCACCTTGCATTTGAATCTCGGCCAAAATCTCTCTTCATCGTAAGGATCGTCCCATCTCTGACTGATTCCACTCTCGAAAAAGCGCATAGTACTCTCCTTCCAGCAAGACGATAATACGCGATAGTCATCGATAAAAACCACTCCGGCACATAATGTAATTGTATCTCACTCTGAGGGCGAAGTAAATCGTTTTTATGGGTTACGGGTTACGGAAGGAAATCAGGTGTCGGGGTTGACAGACCTCTGCGGCTGAAATTAGTATATCAATTCAGCGATCTAACTATTGAAGTCAAAAAGAGATAATCAGTGAATAACCGCATACTTATGATCGGCAATGATGCCATAGCCCGCGGGCTTGTGGAAAACGGCTGTTCAATGGCCATTTCATACCCGGGCACGCCGGCCTCCGAGATCCTTCCGGGGGTCGTCAAATGGAAGACTGAACTCTCCCTGCCGATCCATACCCAGTGGGCCGTGAACGAAAAGATAGCATTTGAGATCGCCTACGCCGGCAGCATCGCCGGGCTCCGCACGGTAGTCAGCATGAAGCAGGTCGGTCTTAATGTCGCGTCAGACCCGCTGATGAGCGCCGCTTATATGGGAGTAAAAGGCGGTTTTATCGTCATCAGCGCCGACGACCCTGGACCGCACTCTTCCCAGACGGAGCAGGACAGCCGCCTGATGGCCATGTTCGCCAAGGTCCCTGTCCTGGACCCGGCGGGACCTGTGCAGGCTAAGGAGTTTGTCGGTCTCGCCTACGCAATTTCAGAGGCTTTTGAGGTTCCTGTGATGCTGAGGCCGACCACAAGGGTCTGCCACGGCGGCCAGGATATTGAATTGAAAGATGTGAAGCCTTCGGATCGTTCAGCAGCTTTCAGGAAAGACCCTGCCAGATGGGCGGCGACCCCCAAGTTCCGATATATCCTCCATTCAAACCTTAACGAGAAACTGTCGGCTTTGGCTGCTTACGAGGCTACAAAGCCGCGTCTTCTCAACCCCGGTGTGATATCTTCAAAAGCCGTTGTTACGTCAGGCGTCGCGGCTGCTCATGCGCAGGAAATAATGGCTGATCTCGGTATTTTAAATAACGTCGCCCTCTTTCAGGTTATCCAGCCGTTCCCGCTGCATTCCGCTTTCATTGACGATATCCTCGGCAGATATGAAGAGGTCCTCGTGATCGAAGAGAGCGCGCCCGTTATAGAGATGCAGATAGCGGCCAGGCATAAAGTGAAGGGACGACTGAATGGAGCGATACCTGCTGCCGGAGAGCTTCTGCCTGAAGTTATAGAAGGGATCATTTCGGATTTCTGCGCGATTTCGAAGCCTGAGATCAATATTCCCGTTGCGGGCGGCAGAAGGCCCAGCCTCTGCGCCGGATGTCCGCACCGCGCCAGTTTCTTTGCAATCAAGAAGGCAGTGCCGGGCGCCATCTACACCAGCGACATCGGCTGTTACACACTCGGACTGAATCTCGGAGCGATAGATACGGCACTCTGCATGGGTGCCTCGATCAGCCAGGCGGCCGGTTTTTACCAGGCATACAAGCTGGGCGGCAAGGAGACCGACATTGTTGCCACTATCGGCGATTCGACCTTCTTCCATGCAGGCGTCCCTGCACTCATCGACGCCGTAGTGCAGGATGCTCGTTTTGTGCTTGTTGTTCTGGATAACTCGACGACGGCGATGACCGGCAATCAGCCGACTCCCGCAACGGGAATCGACGCATGCGGCAACCCGCGCGCTTCGATTTCGATC
>JBGOVD010000328.1:0-3372 GCA_041477935.1 Dissulfurispiraceae bacterium
CCTGAAGATCTATTGAAAAAGTATTTTGCCGTCTTCGAGAGCAATGCTAAGCAATCTCGCCTTTCGTAAATACATCATTAAACGAGTTATGCATATAAATTGTATCACAAATGACGAATGCGCCAGCAAAAAAATCCAAAAAAATCCTCATTGAATGTTCGTCAGTAACAATATTTGGCGCTGTGTCAACGATACCAAGGCACATTTGTCACGGCAAGTCTTCAGTGTTTATGGAAAAGATAGTGGGAGTGCAGATGGCTGTGGGCCTGGCCGTCATGGTAGTGGATATGCTCATGGATCAGGTTGACCTTGAGCAGGAGTTCCTCATCATAAAGGATTTCATCTGCCGTGCCGACCTTTTCGACCCGGTGTTCTTCGGAGAGGACGGCGACACGTGAATGGAGTTCTGAGACGAGTGAGAGGTCATGTGTGGCGATAACTATGGTCTTACCGGCCTCGTTCAAGGCAAGAATCAATTCCATGAGAAAGACCTGTGTCCTCGGATCGAGTCCGTTAGTCGGCTCATCGAGAAGAAGGACATCCGGATTCATCGTGAGCACAGATCCGAGCGCTACCCTCTTTTTTTCTCCCCCTGAAAGCATATAGGTCGGCCTGTCCTTAAGGCTCTCGATCTTGAGCATCTGGAGGATTTCGACAGACCTGTCCATCGCCTCTTCACGAGACAACCCGATTTGCAGAGGTCCGAAGAGCAGTTCGTCGATGACGGTGGGACAGAAGAGCTGGATGTCCGAGTCCTGAAATACGTAGCCGATCTTCTGGCGGAAGAAACGAAGAAAGTTCTTCTCTTTAAGCGCACTTTCGGTAACGGCGGTATCATGAAAATAGTAGTTTCCCTTCGACGGGAATAACAATCCGGCAATGATCTGAAGGAGCGTGGACTTCCCGCTGCCGTTGGAACCGATGACGGCAACCTTCTCGCCGCTGCCTATTGCGAGGCTGACACCGGCGAGCGCAGAAAACTTTTGATAGTAGGAGTAATGAATGTTGTCAATCTTTATCATACAGCGAGACACCCTATTGCCGCCGAAAATAAGCTCAATCCGATCACCCAATCCTTTCCGGTCAATTTACGGTAGTGATAAAGCCTGATCTCTCCCGAAAATCCCCTGGCATTCATGGCCTTGAAGACTTCTTCGCACTCTAGCTGTGTCTTCTTGAATACAAAGGCTATCCTGCCGGCAATCCACTCCCGTGCCTCTTTCCTGCCGTTGCCGCAGGCCAGTCTGGCCTTCTTTGCGAGATACATATCTGAGACAATGTGAGCAAAGGTGAAGATGTATTTGTAAGTCATGGAGATGATGATAAGGAACGTGTCAGGCACCCTGAAAACCTTCAATGCCTTGACGATATCGGCAAAAGGCGTGGTATAAAGAATCAGGAATGAGACCGAGAGCGAGTTCAGCACTCTGAGCGTCAGCAGAGAGACCAATGATATCCCGCTGTCCGTAATTCCGATGACTTGCGGAATATGATAAATCCAGAAATCGTGGGGGCGCGACAAAGTAAGCACTGGAATGATGACCTTGCCCGGGACAATTACATTCAGCGCCGATGGAGCGGAGACGATAAAGCCGAATGCAAAGCCGAGCAGAAGCACCTTTTTATAAAAGGCGATCAGGTTCAAACGGCATAACACAGCAAGCGTGGATATAAAAATAAAGATCACAGCCTCGGGCAGTACCGCCCTTTTCAGGCTTATCACGACAATAAGCAGCATCCAGAACACGATCTTTATCCGGGCGTCAAGATCATGCAGGAAACTCCTCCGTGACGACAATTCCCACTGGGCGTAACCTTCGGTAAAGAGTGAAGCGAAATCCCTGATGCCCTTATCAAGATAAGAAATATCGACCCTCCCCCCGCCTCTGATCTCGGAAAGCGCGGGAGGAGATCCCAGCAGGAAGGCAGGGACTTTATTTTTCATGCCTTCTCGTAAGTCTCGCAATTACATAAACCGAGATTGCCACCGATCCTATCCCGATAAGGGCGGAAACAATGTACGAAATAATTTTTGTCTCCATGGATGCGGATTCTCCTCCGAAATTATAATCCGGCACGGGCGCCTTCCAGATGTCGGCGATTTTTTTCATTCCTTCGGGAACATATCCCAATATTTTTTCAAGGGCATCGGCGCCCCACTCGCCCCAGGCTTCGCCGGCCCCTAGTTTCTCGGGCAGGTATACGCCGATAGGAGACAATAAAGCCATAACGATAAGCCCTATCCATAGTTTCTTCTGAAATTTTGTCATAAGGTCTCCCTGGCTGCAAAGACCGATTCAGATTCATTCTTCATGAAATACTTGAGGATCATCGCTGTGACCAGACCTTCCATGATACCGAAAATGGCGAGATGCTCTATTGCCATGGCAGGAACTGCAATCGACAATGGATAGGGAGCGTACAGGGGAACGCCATCCGGTCCCGCCGCTATGAGGGGCTGAATGCCGAATTCGACTCCGGTAAGGACGGCGGCAACCGAGAGTCCTATGTGCCCTGCGAAGAATGCGGCCAGATAGAACCTGGGACCTTCATTATTTTTGCCTTTGATGAGTCTGAATATCCAATAAGAGACGAAAGGCATCACCACTGCCATGTTGAAACAGTTGGCACCAATGGCAGTAATCCCGCCGTCTCCGAAGATGATGGCCTGAATAATCAGAACGACCGATACGGCAAGCACTGCGGCCCACGGCCCGAGAAGGATTGCGATAATCCCAGCTCCGACCGCATGGCCTGTGGTGCCTCCTGGGACAGGGATGTTGAACATCATGATGAGAAATGAAAAGGCGGCAGCCATTGCCAGATATGGAATGTGCTTATGCGAAAGCTCTTTTTTGATTTTTCTGAGGGCGACCGCCCAAAAAGCTACCGATACTCCGTACAACGGGATATATGTTTGAGGGCTTAAATATCCATCGGGTATATGCATCTTATTCTCCCTCTAAAATCTGAATGTCATGCCTGCGAGGAAAGTATTGTCGACTTCGGGCTTCGTCAGTCCGTATTTGTATCCGGCGTCGATGTCGATATTTTCAGTGATCGAATAAACGAGGCCGCCAAGCACAAAGGCCGGATCGGTATTAGAGTTTTTGTCGGAGTTTCTCTGGATGCCCGTATTTGCAACTAACTTGAGTCCTTTTGCAACTTCAACCTCAGCGGCGATAGAGGCATGCCAAAGAGAGACCCTCTGATCGAGCTTGTTCTCATTTCCGATATAGCCGAGATTAAGATGAAATGCCCACGGCTTCAGTCCCTTGGTGGTGATGAAAAACAGGCTGTACGTTATTTTCCCGGTGCCAAGCTGCTTGTCCTCGTCACCGGTAGGGAAGGTAATGCCCGGCTTGACTGCAA
>JBGOVD010000026.1:0-11508 GCA_041477935.1 Dissulfurispiraceae bacterium
CTTGCCCCGTTTGCTTGTCAGGGCATAGACAACCAGGCCCATATCGAAATAAACCTCGGCGCTGCCGCTCATCGAAAAGACGAACAATTTACCGGTCAGCCGCTGGTCCGAGACAAGTTTCAGGATCGCGCTGACGCCTATATCTTCAAGAGCGCCTGTCACGAGTATTGTCGAAGGTTTGAGTACGCCGTATTGTTTGAGCATGTTCTCAATGCTCTTTTCTATCAGCATGGGCAGTTCGTCGGTAAAATACCTTCTCATGATCCCGTCGACCGCACCTTCAATACCGGGAACACCGGCGAAGGCGGCATAATCAGCAGCTGCAACAGGTTCGGGGGCAGGCGCAATGAACTCTTCCGCAGCAGCTGTCTCCTGCAATTGCCGCATATCCTCGAAATCATACACCTCGGGCATAACCGGCATATCAGGAGCGACAGTCTTTATCTCATCCTCCATCTCGATGTCCTGGGCCGTCAGCCCCTCGAGATTGAAATCAAATGAGGGAGTACCTAAATCCATCTCCTCAGCCGGCGCATGCGGAGATTTTTCCGGTTCTTCCTGAATATCTATAGCCTCGAAAGAGAATTCCGGCATTTCTTCGATTGTCTCGGCGGCGGGTTCAGCTTCGACAGGGGCCTCTTCCATCTCGAATGACAGAACAGGCGTCTCCGGCAGTTCAGGTATCCCGGAAAGTTCTACTCCGAGTTCCTCGCCGACACCAGACTCTTCGAATGCAAATGCATGCGTTTCCGCCTGAGGCTCGGCAGCCTCTCCGCCCTCTGCAACTGTCTCAGGCTCTTCGCCCATAAGCTGTCTTTGCGCGTTCACTATCGAGTTGACCTTCTCGACAAGCATTTCCGATTTGAAAGGCTTGATAAAATAATCTACGACACCGAACTTTTCGGCAAACTTCTTTCCGACATCTTCACCCTTTCCGGTGATGAGGATTATCGGGATGTCCTTGAGCAGTTCGTTCTCACGGGCCGATTTGCAGAATTGATATCCGCTGATACGAGGCATAATGAAGTCGACAAGTATTACTGAAGGTCGCACCTCCTCGCAAATCCGCAGCCCCTCTTCTCCGTCTTCGGCCGTGTATACCTTATAGCCCTCTTCTTCGAGTGCCAGTTCGGCGAGTTTTCTGACAATCGGGCTGTCATCTATGACGACAATCTTCTCTTTTGCCATCTTCCCTCTCCTCGTACTGGGGATTTTTTGCAGTCTGCAACCATCAAGAAACAAAAGCGGTAAGGCACCGACAAACGACCAACCACCTATTCTTGTTGTAACAAGAATATATCATTGATTACAAGCGATTGTCAATTTTCATGGCCTTCTTGAAGGCCCTCATCTCTTTACCCCTTATTGGCGATATTATACAGGAAATTAACAACGTTTGCTGTGATTTCGCCCCGGGATATTCCGGAAGATACCGCAACACCATCACAGCCTTCTTTAATAACCCCAACCACATTGCCCGGCGTTATACCGCCTATGACAATAACCGGTATCGCTACGGCTCGCTTTATCGCAGCGACTGCCCCAGGGCCTTTCGGTGCCCCGGCGTCTTTCGTGTCGGTCTGGAAAATTGGTCCGAAGCCTATATAGTCGGCCCTTCCTCTGTCTGCCTCCAGGGCTTCAGCAATATTGTGCGTAGAGACACCGACTATCTTTTCGCCCATGATCCTGCGTGCTTCCTTGAGAGGCAGGTCATCCTGCCCAATGTGGACCCCGTCCGCACCGACGAGGAGGGCTATATCCACATAGTCATTGACAATGAACAATGCACTGAACCTGGCGGTAAGATCACGAATCTTTTTAGCATCGTTATATAGTTGCCTGCGTGTCCCGCTTTTTCTCCTGTACTGGACCCACCTGATGCCTGCCTCCAGTGCCGTTAGTACCGTTGCTTCGACCGTTGCTTCGACCTTTCCTGCATCTTCCGCGTCGGGAGTTATGAAACATATAGGGCTAAGCTTTTTCGGCATCTCCATTATCCGCAACAGAGGCACCGTTACCTGTCTTTCCGATGGAGAATTTCTCGATAAAATCGGTATTGAAGTTACCTTTGATAAAGTCAGGATTGTTGAATATCTTTTTGTGGAACGGAATCGTCGTCTTGATGCCCTCGATCCTGAACTCGTCGAGCGCCCTCCTCATTCTGGCAATGGCCTCATCTCTCGTCTTGCCGTGTACGATGAGCTTGGCTATCATTGAATCGTAATGCGGCGGAACCAGCCAGCCGGTATATGCCGCGCTGTCTACCCTTACCCCGGGACCTCCCGGAGGAAGGTAAAAGGTGATCCTTCCGGGCGATGGAATGAACTTGTCCGGGTCTTCGGCATTTATTCGGCATTCTATAGCATGACCTGCTGCCTTGATCTGGCTCTGCTTGTACGAGAGCGGCATCCCGGCGGCAATCCTGATCTGTTCTTTTATAATATCGACATCCGTCAGCTCTTCGGTGACGGGATGCTCTACCTGGACCCTGGTATTGACTTCCATAAAATAGATGTTCTGTTCCTGGTCGACAATGAACTCGATAGTGCCGACGTTCCTGTACTTCATGGCCTTTGCAGCCCTGACGGCAAGCTCTCCGATCCGCTTCCGGAATTTTTCGGTCGATATCGGAGAGGGTGACTCTTCGATAAGTTTCTGGTGTCTTCTTTGTATCGAGCAGTCCCTTTCCCCGAGATGTATCACGTCGCCCTTTGCGTCTGCGATGATCTGCACCTCGATATGACGAATGGAAGGCAGATATTTTTCTACATATAGCTCCCCATTCCCGAACGCTGCAAGTGCTTCTCTCTGGGCCATATGAAAGGCCTGCTCGAGTTCCTGTTCTTCGCGCACGACCCTCATGCCTCGTCCGCCGCCTCCGGCGGATGCCTTGAAGAGCACAGGGAACCCTATTTTTTTTGCCGTCTTGATTGCAGCCTCTTCTGAAAGGAGCGGACCATCGCTTCCCGGAACTACGGGAATGCCCCTTCTCTTCATGACCTGGCGCGCCTTCGCTTTGTCCCCACCGATCCTGATATTCTCGGCTGTAGGTCCGATGAAGGTAATTCCGGAAGTGGCGCAGGCCTCGGCAAAATGGGGATTTTCGGAAAGAAAACCATACCCGGGGTGGATGGCCTCAGAATCCGTAACGTCCGCCGCGCTCAGGATCGCCGGGATGTTCATGTAGCTCTGGGCTGAATTAGCCGGTCCTATACAGATGGCCTCATCGGCATACCGCACATGGAGCGCCTCTCTTTCGATGTCGGAGAAAACTGCAACTGCCTTTATCCCGAGTTCCTTGCAGGCCCTGATAATCCTGACGGCGATTTCGCCCCTGTTTGCAATGAGTATCTTTTTGAAGAGCGCCATGGCTACCCCGCAGGATCGATAAGGAAGAGCGGTTCGCCATACTCTACAGGATGGCTGTTGTCTACGAGTATCCTCGCGATCACGCCGTCTATATCGCTCTCGATCTCGTTCATAAGCTTCATGGCCTCGATTACGCATAGCACCTGGCCTTTCTTCACGTTTGCGCCGACTTCTACAAAGGGTGCTGCATCAGGGGCAGGTGCCCTGTAAAAAGTGCCTACGATCGGTGAAACAACTGTAAAGAGTCTACCCTCCGCCTCGGAAATAATCAGTTCTTCCTTCGCTGCTTTTCTTTCAACCATGACCGGCTGCGGAACTTCGAGATGTCCGAAGAACTTCTCCCTTTTGATCTTTATTTTGACACCTTCTTTTTCGACCTGAAGCTCGGTGATATCAGTGTCCTTCAGCAGACCTATCAGTTCCTTTAAATCTTCATGTTCCATTTAGTTCCTCCGATTCGCTTGCCCGTAATCAACCGTGTATCGCTGGTCAAAAACCGATCCAGAACACGAACAGCTACTGCTTCACCTTCTCGATATATTCACAGGTCCTCGTGTCGATTTTCAGGACATCGCCTTCCATGATATGAAAGGGAACCTTGACCATCGCGCCCGTTTCAAGCTTTGCAGGCTTGTTGCTGCCGGAAGCCGTGTCGCCCCTGAAGGCAGGCTCGGTCTCGATAACCTTCAGCTCGACAAACATGGGCGGCTCCACACTCATAGGCTGGTCCTTGTAGTAGAGGATGGACACGACCATATTTTCCTTTATAAATTTCTTTGTATCGCCGAGCTGTGCGACCGATAATGGAACCTGCTCGAAAGTCTCAGTGTCCATGAAGTAATGAAGATCGTCCTGTTCGTAAAGATATTGCATCTTCTTTTCTTCGAGCTGGGGGGAATCGAATTTCTCACCCGACCTGAAAGTATCTTCAAGGACATTGCCGGTTCTGAGGCTCTTCAGCTTAGTCCTGATAACGGCCCCGCCCCTTCCCATTTTCACATGCTGGAAATCCACGATCTCGCAGGGCTCCCCTTTATACTCTATCTTTGCTCCCTTTCTAAAATCCGCCGTACTGATCAATTCGTCCTCCCGATTTGGATGTCACCCATTTATTATTTCAAGTTTTCTGTTTAGCGTAGTCAGCGTCCTGCCCTTATCGCCTTCGACAAGCACCAGGTCCTCTATTCGCACACCGCCGAGATCCGGGACATAAATTCCAGGTTCGATGCTGAAGACCATGCCGCTCAAAAGAGGCTCGCGCCTCATCCATGAAATGCGGGGACCTTCATGCACATCCAGCCCGATACCATGGCCGGTCCCGTGACCGAAATAGTCGCCGTAGCCTGCATCCTTGATGAAATTTCTGGCGGCCGCGTCGACTTGAGAGGACTTGATGCCCTCCCCGACCTCGCGAATCGCTTTTCCCCGGGCCTGGTTGACGATATCATAAATCTTTTTCTTCGGGCCCATATCGGGGCCTGCAAGCAGAAGAGTCCTTGTCATATCGGAATAATACCCGTCGGCTTCACCGCCCCAGTCAATTATAACAAAATCTCCCTTTTCAAGCTTCTTATCGGTCTGACCGGCGTGCGGCATGGAAGAATGCCTTCCCGAAGCGACTATTATATCAAAAGGAATGCGCCTGCATCCCCTTTTTTTGAGTTCTTCCTCAAGACGAAGTGCAACGGCCCGTTCGGTGATGCCGGGTTTAATCCGGGGCTTTGTTGCTATAAAAGCTTCTTCGGCCCGTTTGATGGCCTCTTTAATATTTTCCAGCTCCTCCGGGTCCTTCACAAGACGCAGCTGTTCAACCAGGCCGTTTAGCGGAGTCAGAGTTACCGGTAATTTCGTTAAGGAATCATAGAAATCGAAAGAAATGCCGGACTCAAAGCCCAGAACCTTAATGTCAAGCTTCTTAAGCAGATTCCCGATGATAGGGATCCTCTTTCCTTTTTCAAGCCCCATCTCGGAACATTTGATCTCGTTTTCTGCCTGTTCCTTGTATCGGAAATCAGTGAAGAAAAAGGATCTGTCAGGGGTGACAAGTACGAAGGCAGAAGAGCCCGTAAAGCCGGTTAAATACCTGATATTCTTGATATTGAGGACCAGGAAGGCAGCAACCCTCTTCACCCTCATGGCGCGTCGGAGGCTTTCTATCCTGTTCTCGATGTAGCTCACAGATGCCCCGCTGATGATCAGCGGTCTCCTGCAGTGATATCGTTTAAGGGACCATCGCTGAATCTTTTGTGTATAGCTTCCTGGAATTGATTCAGACGATCTATAGTCCTGCGCCGGGCATCGCCCTTCCCTGCAGTTAGTTTAGCCTCAATCTCCCCAAGATAGTGGAGGGCAAATTTGTCCCCGGGGGACATTTCGATGACAGCATAGAATTCCTTTCTCGCATCATCCAACTTATTGTCTTTAATATACCAACGGCCAAGCGTGAGCCGGGCAGCAACGAAAGATGGATTCTTGTCGATGCCGTCCCTCAGCACCTTCAATGCCTCTTCGTGTTCGCCCCTTTTATTCAACTCTTCAGCAAGGGTGAGGACAAGCCTGGATCCGGGTGACTCCAGGACTCTTTCCCGCAATTTTTCTATGAAAAAGTCGGCATTCATATTTTCCTGAGCTCGACAACACGGTCAAATATCTCGGCAGCGACATCGTCTTTCGACATCCGTGGGAGCATTTTTTCACCCTTGCTGTCTATGATGGTCACTTCGTTGGTGTCGGAGTCAAACCCCGCGTTCTTTTTTAATATGTCGTTGAAAACCATTATGTCGGCTTTCTTCGCCTCCATCTTCTGTCGGGCGCGGTCGATGCGATTGCCTGTTTCAGCGGAAAAGCCGACCGTAAAAGGTCTCTTTTCGAGCTTCGCCACTGCCGAAAGGATATCAGGGTTCTTCCTGAGATTCAAAGTCAAGCTTTCAGTTTTTTCGATCTTCAGCGTTTCGACCTTTTCGGGCGCAAAGTCGGAGACCGCCGCGCACATAACTAAGATGGACGATTTGCCTGCATCCTGCAGAACGGCCTCGTGCATCTCGGATGCGGTTTCGATGCGGACCATATCAACACCATACGGCGCTTCCAGTGATACCGGCCCGCTTATGAGTGTAACATCGGCGCCGCGCAGCTTTGCGTTCCTTGCAAGGGCATATCCCATTTTGCCCGACGAACGGTTAGAAATAAACCTAACCGGATCAAGATGCTCCCTCGTGGGTCCTGCCGTAATAAGAACAAGCTCACCGTTCAGGTCCTGCGGCGTCATAGCAGCATAAATCGATTCCATGATCGCGCCTGCATCTGCCATGCGGCCTATGCCCTCTTCCCCGCAGGCAAGGCTGCCCTTTTCAGGACCGACGGTCTTTACGCCGAGCGAGATGAGGTAATCGAGCTGTTTACGGAAAATCGGGTTTTCATACATCCGCCAGTTCATGGCCGGGGCGAGGATTACAGTACCGCAATACGCAAGCAGCGTAGTGCTTAGCATGTCATCGGCGATCGCATTTGCGTATTTACCGATGATATTAGCTGATGCAGGAGCAATGATAAAAAGATCGGCCGCGGCAGGCAGACTTATGTGTGAAAGAGGATGTTCGAACATGTCGTTGCAGACCGTGCCTTGAGAGGCTATCTGCATCGAAAGTGGCGTAATGAAACGCTGCGCAGACGCAGTCATTATGATGCTGACCGAAGCGCCCTCGTTCCTGAGCCTCTTGACGAGATCGAGGGTCTTATACGCAGCCACACTGCCGGTAATGCCGACGATTATCGACTTGCCTTGTAACACCGTTCTTTATTCCGTTACGACCCGTAAGCGTTCAGATAGAGCAGATTAAGGCCTTCTGCTTTACTACGATTCGTAATGCTCGTCGTTTTCGCTGAAGAGTTCTTCGAGGACCCTTTCGGTAGTCTCCCTCTCATGGAGATATGTCTTGAGGTCTTTTTCAAGCTCCGAAATATCGGTGATGGACTTTCTCTTGTCCTCGATGAGCTTCCTGAAATCGATCTTTTCGGCCCTTTCCCGCGCTGCGGCAGCCTCTTCGCCGATCAGGAATTTAATCTCGCCGCCGATCGTCTCCAGAAGGGAGAGGGTGCTGATCATCTTCGACTTTTTGGGAATTCGCGGCTCTGCTCCAAAGGCTAGTTCCCTGGCCCTCTGGGATGCGATCACCGCAAGACGGTATTTGCTTTCTATCTTCTTTTTGTCGTATTCGATGGGAAGCGTTATAATGTCCACTTTACTCCTCCTTCAGAAAATGTTCCTTTATCCATTCGTGATCGACTTTTGCGGTCCTGTTCCGCTCGGCCGTTATTATCGCAGCAAAAACACCAAAAGCCTCTTCAAAGAGGTCATTTACTATAACATAATCGTAGTATTTATACTCGCTGATCTCTTCGCGTGCCTTCCTTAGTCTTCTTTCGATGACCTCCGGGGAATCGCTCATCCGGTCGAAAAGACGTTTTTCGAGGACAGGCATCGAAGGGGGTAGTATGAATATCAAAGTACATGCGGAGTACTGTTCCCTGATCCGGCGCGCACCCTGAACATCGATATCAAGTATAACATCATTTCCTGCATTGATAATATCCTCTATGCGTCCTTTCGATGTGCCGTAAAAATTGCCGTGGACCTCGGCCCACTCGACAAACTCCCCTTTGTCGATCATGGCACGGAATTCATCCTGGCCGATAAAGGTATAGTGCACATCCTGCACCTCTCCCGTCCTTGGCGCCCTGGTTGTAAACGAGATGGAATGCAGCAACCCTTCAAGGTCCTCGCCGGCCTTGCGGCAAAGGGTGGTTTTTCCGGCGCCTGACGGCGCAGAGACCACAAAAAGGCTACCCTTCCTTTTCGGCATTTCCACTATCTCCTGTTCCACCCATCGGGTTCGAGACACGCTGGGAGATCGTTTCTACCTGGAGAGATGAAAGAACGACATGGTCGCTGTCGGTGACGATAATGGACCGTGTCTTCCTGCCTTCGGTGGCATCGACAAGCTTTCCCCTCGACTTAGCCTCTTCCCTCATCTTCTTTATGGGCAACGAGCCGGGGCTCACAACAGCTACAATCCGGTGTGCCGAGACGACATTCCCGAATCCGATATTGACGAGCATCTTTCAGTCGCCTCCTCTTCTTCCTCTGTAACAGCTATTGAATATTCTGGACCTGCTCTCTGAGCTTCTCGAGTTCCGCTTTAATATCCAGAGTCAGATTGATAATATCGACATCATCGACCTTTGCGGCGATGGTGTTGGCCTCACGGTTCAGTTCCTGGCATAGAAAATCGAGCCTCCTGCCGACTGAGTCATTCGATGACAGGAAAGTCCCGAATTGGCGGATATGGCTGCCAAGCCGCGCGAGTTCTTCGGAAATGTCCCCCTTCTGGGCGATAAATGCTATCTCCTGCGCCATCCTCGTTTCGTCGGGCGGCGCGTTCTGGATAAGTTCCGCTATCCTTCGTGAAAGCTTCTCTTTATAAGCGATTATCATATCTTTCGACGACGCCTCGATGCTGTCACGCCTTTCTTTTACGATACCGAGGCGCTGCCGGAGCTCCTTTTCGAGGGCCGCCCCTTCGATCTTCCTCATTTCCTCTACCTTAGATATGGCCTCTTTCAGGGCTTCGAAGAGAGCATCGGAGTTGCTTTCAGACTCTTCGGTGAGCAGCAGCTCCCTGTACCCCGAAAAGAAACCGATGTCTAGTGACCCGGGCAGATTCAACTCCCGCTGAATCAGGGCAAACGCATTATACATTTCAGTAGCAAGGTCGGTGTTGACCTTCACCTTCTTCTGCCTTTTATCGGTGAGAGACACAGCCACGTCGATCTTGCCACGCTCAAATGCTTCCTTGATCAACTTCCTTATTGTTATCTCATATTCCATCAGGAAAGACGGCATCCGGACAGAGACATCGTTATACTTGTGGTTGAGGGAGCGCACCTCTACCCTGAAACCCTCTTTTTCAGCAGAGCCGTAGCCAGTCATGCTTCGGATCAAAGTACCACCCCTTTTAGTTTTATAAGTTTATGCCGCGACGATTCGCCCTTCATGATAATGACATCGCTCTTCCTGATGCCGAACTTTTCCGCAAGCAGCTTGATAAGCAGTTCGTTGGCCGCGCCTCCAACGGGAGGGGCCGTCAGTTTAATCCTGACGGTCTTTTCAACAACTCCGACAATCTCGTTCCTGGATGAGCGCGGGTCGACCTTCACCTCGATAATGATACCATCCTTGGCTTTGCTATAAGGAAGATCCATTCGTCCTTCTTGTCCAGAATTTATAATATACCTCACCGGCTACGAATGTGACAACGGTGAGGATGATTCCGCCGATAACATCTACAGCATAATGATACCGGCAATAGACCGTGGCGAAGATAAGGAGTATGACCGGGACAAGAAGAACGCGAAATATGTTCCGGGCGTATTTATAAGAGAGAATGAGGACTGTGAGGGCGATGGCGGTATGGCCGCTGGGGAAGGCGTCACGCTTCACCCCTTCGAGAAGGTTGAGAGTATTCTGTATGGTTTGCGATACCAGGAAGCCTCCCACGGCTTCGGATTGCAGATGGTCCATGGCGTATCTCGGCCCGAGTGCCGGGAAAAGTATATACCCCACATACGACAGATAAAAGCATAAAAGGATAAGGAAGAGCGATTTTTCGAAGGCGCCGTTATCGCCGCGCAGTTTTAAGGCGATTCCGAGGGTGACAGGAATAAAATAATATGTCGAGTAGGCGACCTGGAGAATGTCGGTAAGCGGAGGATAGATGATCCTTTCGAGATAAACTGTCGGATACCCTCCGAAGATCAGGTAATCCGCCCGTATGAGCAGATAGTCGATGTCCTGGGGGTTTATCCGGTGGACGATCAGCCCGAGGCTGTCGAAGATGATCATCACGCTGACGACAGGAAAGATAAGATCGCGCGTCAGTGCGAGAAACGCATTCATCCTGCCGATTCTGCTCAGAATGACCTGGAAGAAAATGAGCGAGCCATAGATGAGCATCAGATATTCTGCTTCCGGAATTGCGGAGCGGTAAACAGCTGTAATAATCAAAAAAAGAAGGCTGAAAAATATGTTGAGAGTATCTGCCGCTCTTAACATAAACCGCAGGCGTACTTTTTCGTACGTCGAGAAGCAGACGACGAAGCCAACAAAGTCAGCGTTTGAATGCGGCCGCGTATCACAATTTACTCAGGACTCTTCTCAGTGCCTTCTCCTTTTTTGAAAGCTGGTAAGGGTTCCCTCTCCGGGATTGCCGGTTATCGTCATCTTCTTCTTCCGCGGACACTTCGTCCGTATTTTTCAGATGATGCCGAGTGATGATATCCATGAACCTTTCCGGCGGCACAGGCACCGATCCTGCTGCCCAGGAGTGATCGGCAATGTCGCGGTCTGCGGTGACCACAATCCACTCCCGCCGTTCCTGCGAGACGGTCTTTTTGATCACATCATCAGCCCGTTCTCCAAGCCGGGTATAGATCACCTCAACATGCCCCCTGAACGAGCCCTGTTGGGTTACCATGCCGTTTTTATATCCGTCGAAGACCACTGTGATATCATGGCCATTCGTCTTCCTGTAATCGACAATGACATCGACGAGCGCATTTCGGGCCTTTTCCATGTCTTTGTGATAAATGCCGATGACGTTATACCCGTCGATGATTATGTGTGAAATAGCCCATACCTCCAGCCGGTACTATGCCCTGTTCGAAGGTCTCCGGCTTATCTGCTCCCACATATCTTCCGTGATCTCTTCGATATAATGCGAAATCGGGTACGTTCTGCCGCACCCCGTGCAGCACAGATATACCTGCTTTCAGTTGAACATCAAACGTATGTTGCCGTTACAATCCCTGCAGGTCAACTCGCTTGCCCCTTGCTTTCATTGGAAAAACCGCGTACCTCTAATATACCATAAAGATTATGACGCTCCGACACCCGATATTGAACGATGACCTCACATGGCATGACCGGAAGAACTGGGATGAAGCATTGTCATTGATTACTCAATTGTTCGGACGTCGCACCGGCGATCTTATGGAGATCAGAAGGATGACGCTTGCATTAAAAAGTAAAATAGACGGTGTCGATCTCTTCATCCAGGAAAACACCGCTCAAGTCTGCCCTGA
>JBGOVD010000120.1:0-6467 GCA_041477935.1 Dissulfurispiraceae bacterium
CGCAACCCATCCAATCGCAGGAGGCAACGCGCCGGTAAGCGCACCCGGGACCGCTGCGAACGCACTCTTCCTTTTCAGAGATGTGTAGACGCCGTTGTACCATATCGCGGCAATGAGGCCGAGTAGTGCCGGCATCAGACCGCATGCTGCATAGAGAATATTAAGGCCTGCAACTGCAAGCATCAGCGAGAACAGCAGCGCATTGTGTGGTTTAATCCTTCCCGACGGTATCGGTCTGTTCCTTGTCCTGGACATCAGGGCATCAGTTGCACGCTCCTGGCATTGATTGAGACCTGATGCCCCGCAGGCCAGAATAAAGACCCCGGCAAAGACGAGCACCAACTGCGTCTCCAGGTGCGCCGCAATGAGAACATATCCGGCTGCCGCAGATAATGCTGCAAAGAGTGAAACCCCGACCCTGCATAGTCCCAGGTACTTTTTTATCGTCATTGTTATGCTATATTCCACAATGATTATTTCACCGTCTTCAGGTACGCGACCATAGCCTTCAGTTCAGCATCCGTCACCGGAATTACAGGCATGATCGGGGGATATCCCTTAACTATATCGACGTTGGGATGTTCGATATAGTGTTCGATATATTCATCGTCGACAGTTACACTGCGCTCCTTTCCATCGGTAACCACCGTCTCGACACTACCATGCATGCCCTTGAAGGTCGGCCCTACCTTCTTCGACCCGTCCGTGCTGTGACAACCGAGGCATCCCTTTTCCTGCACAAGCTTCTTTCCTTCAGCCGCCAATCCTCCTGCCTCTGCTGCCGAATACCATTTGTCATACTCGGCGGCAGGCATTACTATCACCTTCGAGAGCATGTGAGAATGGCCCACACCGCAATACTCGGTGCAGAATATATCGTACGTGCCCGCCTCGTCGGCGTTGAACCACAAATACGTCTTCATGCCGGGAACGCAATCCTCTTTGATCCTGAAGGCCGGGATATAGAGGCTATGGATGACATCAGCCGATGTAAGGACCAGCTTTACCGGCTTGTTGAGCGGTACCCTCAGCACATCGCTCTGCCTGCCGTTGTCATATGCGAAGCTCCAGGACCATTCGCGGCCGATTACATTTACGGTCATGGCATCCTTCGGCGGAGTGCGGATGAATTCGAAATTTACCCACCCGAAATAGAACATGGAAACGGCAAGTATGGTAGGGATGACGGTCCATACGATTTCCAGCCAGAGAGGCTCTCTGACCGCTTCCGGTTCAGGATGCCTCTTGCGGTTGTACCTGAAGAGGAAGAAGAGCATGACGATGGTCACCATGACAAGCAGGGCTACAGATATCGCAACTATATAGAAAAATGCCTCGTCTACCTTGCCCGTCGAAATTGCCGACCCCGCGAACATGGCGGTCCTCACCGGTACCAGACATCTACGAAGGTCAGCGCGATGATGAAGAAGAGTGCCGCGACCGCAAGCAGGAGCATTCCCTTCACCACCCGGCCTTCGTGTTTCAGATGCATGAAATAAATCAATACAAGCCCGGCCTTGACCGTAGCGATAGACAGACTCCCCAGGACGCTGTAATTTGCCAGCAGCGAGAGCCGGGCAACCGCTATGGTCATAATAAGGAGCGCTACGAGGGCCGCCCATATCAAGGCATAGTGGACGTATCCTGCTGTCGGCTCCCGAGATGTGTCTCTATCCATTCTCTCAATCCCGTCCTTAAGTTATCAGATAAAAGAGCGGAAACAGGTATATCCAGACGATATCGACAAAGTGCCAATAGAGGCCGGTATTTTCTAGCTTCGCGAAGTTGTCCCGGTCGATGACGCCGCGCTGTGTATAGACGAACATGATGGCTATTGCTATTACGCCGATAAGCACATGGACGCCGTGAATTCCGGTCATTACGTAATAAAGACTGAAAAAAAGAATGTCGCCCTTCTCCTGGCTCAACAGCGCCGGAGAATCCGGATAGATTCCCATAGATATCTTGGCGGACCACTCGAAATATTTTATGACCAGAAAACAGATGCCGAACACTATGGTCGCCGCCTGCATGTATAGCGAGAGCATTTTGTTGCCCTTCCGGATCGCCGCTATCGCGACGGCAATGGTAAGACTGCTCGTCAGAAGTACTGTTGTATTTATCGAGCCGAGAAGAAGGTTTTCTTCCTGCGCTGCTGCATGGAATTCCGCAGGGTACTGCGACCGGAAGACCGCGTAAAGCAGGAACATCCCCCCGAAGAAGAGCAATTCCGTAAAGAGAAAGAGCCACATGCCGATCTTCTTTCCCGTATAATCGATGCCCTCTTGAGCTTCAGCCGATGCGGCTGCCCCGGTATTACTCTCTTTCCCTATGGCCATAAGGACCTGTTTCGACTACCGGTATCTCGATAAAATTCTCGGCCGGCGGCGGCGATGGAATACTCCATTCGAGCGTTCCACCTCCCCAGGGATTAGACGACGCGCTGGGGCCTTTGAAGAGCGCCCTTATCAGGTTGCTGAAGATAATTATGAGGCCGACGGCGAGCAGCCACGATCCGACGGTCGATACAACCGACCATCCATGATATTGGGGCGGAGGCTCGAAATATCTTCGCGGCATTCCCTGATACCCCAGAATGAACATGCTGAAGTAGAGCACATTGAACCCGATAAAAAAGAAAAACCAGCCGATCTTCGCGATCTTCTCGTTGAACATCCTGCCGAACATCTTTGGGAACCAGTAATGCAGCCCCGCCAGAAACGAAAAGCCGACGCCACCGAACATTACGTAATGAAAATGCGCTACGATGAAATAAGTGCCGTGAACATGCAGGTTCGGCGCAAGTGATCCGACGATCAGGCCCGTGAGCCCGCCGATCGAAAAAAGGAAGATGAAGGACAGGGCGAAGAGAAGCGGAGAATCGACCTCGATCGAGCCTTTGTACAGAGTGGCCACCCAGTTGAAGACCTTCACGCCGCTGGGCACTGCGACCAGGAACGTGATGAAGGAGAAAACTATCCGCGCCGTGTCGCTCATGCCGCTCGTGAACATGTGGTGTCCCCATACGAAGTAGCCGACCGACGCAATAGCCAATGCCGAGAAGACGATAGCTTTATATCCGAATATATTCCGCCGCGAGAATGTCGGCATTATCTCGCTTATGATTCCCATGGCCGGCAGCACCATTATGTATACGGCAGGATGGGAATAGACCCAGAACAGATGTTCATAAAGTATTGGGTCTCCACCCTTTGATGGATCGAAGAACCCGACCCCGAAGACCCTGCCGAGGACTATGAATACAAGCGTTATGGCCAGCACCGGGGTCGCCAGGATCTGCACCCATCCCGTAGCATAGAGCGTCCAGACGAAGAGCGGCAGGCGGAACCATTTCATGCCGGGCGCCCGCATCCGGTGAATTGTCGTAACGAAGTTCAGGCCGGTGAAGATGGATGAAAAGCCAAGGACAAAAACCCCGAGGACAGCCAGAGAGACATTGGCTTTTGTCTGTATGCTGTATGGAGCGTAAAATGTCCAGCCCGTATCCGGTGGCGCCCCTTTGATGAAGAGGGATAACAATACGATTGCTGCCCCTGCCAGGTACAGCCAGAGTGTCAGCCTGTTGAGCCGCGGGAATGCTACATCCCTGGCCCCTATCATAATCGGGAGAAAAAAGTTTCCGAAAGCAACCGGAATGCCGGGTATGATAAACAGGAAAATCTGGACGATACCGTGCACCGTGAAGACTTCGTTATACTGCTGGGCGGTCAGGATTGCTCCCGGCGCTATGAGACTCAACCTGATCAACACCCCGAGCGTGACCCCGACCGAGAAAAAACTGAGCAGCGCACCGAGATACATGAGGCCGATCCTCTTGTGATCGGTCGACATGAGCCATGCGAGGACACCGCTGTATTTTCCTTTTTCGTCATAAAAACTCGATTCTTCCGGCGCTTTGTCGTCCAATGTCCGTTCAGTCATTTAACCGGATCTCCTGGAAGTCATCCTGAGATAGATGAAAAAGGCGGCTACCGATAGGAGGGTTACAATTCCGGTAACGACAAGCAGATTTAAAAACCTATCCTGCCCCACCGGTTGATGAGTGAAACAATAGAGCACCGGTTTTGTCGCACCGAGCGTGACGGCCCCTCGGGATGCAGCAGCAAGTCCGGCATTAAGCTCTGCAGTTGAAAAAGTCACAGGATACTCCACGCCGTATTGATATCTTGAAACATAGTGATATCCCGTTATTACTCCGCGAGGCGAGAGAAATACCAGCACCACGGGATGGATGAAACCATGCAAATCGCGCTGGAAACTAAAACCGACCGCATCGGTAATACGCGCGACGCTCTCCCTGTCTCCGGTCAGGAATTTCCATGCATTCTTGGGAAAAGAGATGCCGGTCGCCTTGATATAATTGGCCTTCTTCTGCAGGGCTGTTGCAGTATCATCGTGAGCATCGAAGCTGATGGTGATCAACTGATAGTCCTTTCCCGGAGACATCTTCAGGCCGGGAAGAGCAACGGCAAGACCGCCCAGGACCTGGGGGCAAATGTGATCGCAGGTCAGATAGACCAGCGAAAGTATCGTAGGCTTCGTGATGATATCCCCAAGTTTCAGAGTGGCCCCGTTTTCATCATGGAACAAGATGTCCGGAGGAATAGTCGCACCTGTCTTCTCGACAATACCAAGCCCCGCCGGGACTTCTGCATCGTGTCCAAACGCAGCACTGGTAAACAAAACTGACATCATTATTGTCACTACGAGAATGATATTCAAGTCCGGCCTGCCGTCCTCTGGTTTTTTATAGATGTAACATATTATGTGACCATATTCAATAAGGGATAGCTAAGTTTTGACCGCCGCTGCTCTTCATGTTATCATCCACTCAGGACGGAATATGATTGTCGGCACCAGCAACGCATCCGCTCATTTATTCTGCGGCAGCCTGATCGACGGCAGCGGCGGCCCCATACAGGAGCGCGTCCTGGTCGGTATAAAAGACAGCATCATAACCTCCATCGACAGAGAGTATGACCGCAAGCACCTTCCGCCCGGAACTATCGATTGGGGCGACTGCACGTTGCTCCCCGGTTTGGTGGATTGCCATGTTCATCTCTTCATGTCCGGGACAGCCAATCCTGCCGTCAGGTCAAGTCAGTTGCATTACACGTTCACAGAGGCAAGACCGATCATCGCCGGTCATTTGTCTGACCAGGTCCGGCACGGGATCATCGCCTTGAGGGACGGCGGTGACTATGGAGGCCACTCCCTGCGCTTCAAGCGCGAAGAGATGCCGGGCATGCTCAATCCTGTCATCATCAACTGCGCAGGCCGGGCATGGCACGCACCGGGCCGCTACGGACGTCTGACCGGCAAACCTCCGGAGAACGGTCTGTCCCTTGCCCAGTCGATTGCCTCGGACCCCGAGAATCCGGACCACATCAAGATTATAAACTCAGGCATAAATAGTCTTACCGAGTTCGGCAAGGAAACGCGCCCCCAGTTCAGCCTCCAGGAACTTATGAAGGCAGTGAAGACGACGGAGACTCTCGGCCTTAAAGCCATGGTCCATGCCAATGGACGCCTTCCTGTCGATGCTGCGGCACAAGCCGGATGCCATTCCATAGAGCATGGTTATTTCATGGGCAAGGACAACCTGAAACTTCTTGCGAATCGCCGGATTTACTGGATCCCCACGGCCTATCCCATGAAAGCATACACTGGAATGGCAAAGAAAGGATCAGTCGAGGCAGACGTAGCACTAAAGAACCTCGACCATCAGCTCAACCAGATAAGACTCGCTCGGGAAATCGGAGTTCCGATGGCAATAGGCACTGACTGCGGAAGCTTAGGGGTCCATCACGGTGACGCCTTTTCCGAAGAGATGAGGCTCTTCGCAGAAGCCGGTTTCACTATCCCTGAAGTCGTCCGCCTGGCGACCGTCAGCGGGGCCCAGCTGATCGGAATAGAGCATGAGACCGGAGAGTTTAAGGTCGGGATGCCTGCCACGTTCGTAGTGCTGAAAGGGAATCCGGATGCTCTGTTCGACTCGCTGAAATCACCCGAGAGGGTCTATTTCAAAGGGATGCGGCTTGCATGATCATAACGCAGTCACAAATAATATACATAAACTCCAAAGCTGATGATTAGCTCAACCACAACTAGTACCAATAAAGTTCTCCCAAAGACAAAAGGATTCTCGCAATCGGTCATAGTATCCATCGGTAGACCTCCATCACAGGTGTATACGTATTTCTCTTTAACCGTTCGCCACATACTACTTGCAAGCAATAGTTGTGCCGCAACCTGTATTCAAAAAGGAGGTTCTCTAAGACTTTGACAACATTGGGACTTTAGCGAAGACTACGAATGGGAAATATTACAGTAAAAGGTGTCCCATGCTGATATATCAGGAAGTTCCTGATATATCAGCATGTATGTCAGGATTTATGATGTTTACAGGTATTGTAAACGCATATCGGTCCTAGCCAGTGTAAAAG
>JBGOVD010000275.1:0-3894 GCA_041477935.1 Dissulfurispiraceae bacterium
AAAAACGCGAATTCAGGTCCCTGTGGATAGCAAGGATCAATGCTGCGACGAGGTCCCTCGGAATCTCTTACAGTCAGTTTATGAACGGCCTCAAAAAGGCCAATATTGCTCTCGACAGAAAGGTCCTTTCAGACCTGGCATACAGCGACCCAAAGACATTCGGCGCACTCGTCGAACAGATCAAGGGATAGGTACGGAAACAGGGCCGGCGGCAGAAGTCGTGTCGCCTTTGTCTGACGCGCAATCCGCGGCCCTGATGCAACCATGAGCGAAGACCTGAAAAGGACATTTCTTGATGAAGTATCGTCACTGAAAATTCTTGCCGACGCTGCCAATCTCAGGGTCAAATATCTCGGGAAAAAAGGTATCATCACTGCCAGGATCAAGTCCCTGTCTTCTCTCTCTCCGGACGAGCGACGGCTTGCAGGCCGCGAGATCAACGAATTAAAGCAATTTATCGAAGCGGAATGCGACAGGAAGGAATCGCTGCTCAAAAGTGAAGAGCTGAAAGGGCGGCTGCTCGCCGAAGCGATTGACATCACCCTTCCCGGCAAGACTCTCTCATTCGGTCACGAACATCCCCTCAGCAGGACCCTCCGTGAAGTGGTCAATATATTTACCAGCATGGGTTTCGATGTCCAGGAAGGTCCTGAAGTCGAGCTCGACTGTTACAACTTCGAAGCCCTGAACATACCTAAAGACCATCCTGCCAGGGACATGCAGGACACTTTCTATATCAGCGAGGACATAGTTCTGCGGACCCATACATCGCCGGTCCAGGTGAGGGTAATGGAAAAGAAGAAGCCGCCTCTGAGGTTCATCGCGCCCGGGAAGGTGTACCGTTGCGATGCCGACGTGACCCATTCTCCGATGTTTCACCAGGTAGAGGGATTGATGGTAGACAAAGACATCACCTTCAGCAACCTGAAGGGTGTTCTCATAGCCTTCATTCACCAGATGTTCGGTCCCGACATACCGGTACGTTTCAGGCCGAGCTATTTCCCCTTTACCGAGCCTTCTGCGGAGATCGATATGGGCTGCATTCTCTGCAAGTCTGCCGGATGCAGGGTCTGCAAAGGAACGGGCTGGCTTGAGATCCTCGGCGCCGGCATGGTTAACCCGAAGGTCCTCGAAAATGTCGGGTACGACCCCGAGGAGTATACTGGATTTGCCTTCGGCATGGGAATAGAGCGCATTACCCTTCTTAAATACTCCATAGACGACATACGGCTTTTGTTCGAAAACGATATAAGATTTCTGGGGCAATTTTAGATGAGAGTCTCTTTTGACTGGCTGAAAGATTTTGTGAAGATCAATGCGACGCCTGAAGCAGTGGCAGAGAGGCTTACGATGCTCGGCCTCGAGATCGAGGCGCTCGAACGCATCGACGGCGACGTGGTCTTCGAAGTGAATGTAACGCCGAACAGGCCCGACTGTCTGAGTATAATCGGCATCGCGCGCGAGCTGTCTGCTGCCTACGGAATTCCGCTCACCTTTCCCGATCTGAATGTTGTATCAGAATCGAAAGAGCTTGACTTCAATGTCGAGATCCTGGAATCCAATCTTTGCCGGCGTTATGCAGGCAGGCTAGTGCATAACCTCAAGGTTGGACCGTCGCCTGACTGGATGAAGAAGCGCCTCGAAAAGTGCGGCATCCGCTCCATCAACAATGTCGTAGACGTTACGAACTACGTCCTGCTCGAATTCGGCCATCCGCTGCATGCCTTCGATCTCAGTACGCTCAAGGGCCATTTGATAAGGGTAGGTACTCCCAAGGTCACAAGCGGACTGTCGAATATGAAGTTTACGACCCTCGACGGCGCTGAACGAGAAATCTCCGCTGAAACGCTTCTTATATGGGATGCCGAAAGGCCTGTTGCAATTGCCGGTGTCATGGGTGGCGGCGATACCGAGGTAACAGAAAAGACCACAGACATTTTTATTGAAAGTGCCCATTTCGAACCGACCTCCATCAGGAGAACATCCAGGGCCCTCGGGCTCAAAACAGAGGCGTCTTACAGGTTCGAGCGCGGGACAGATCTGAAGGCGCTGAAGAAGGCACTGGACAGGGCGGCGATACTTATGCACGAAGTTGCCGGAGGAACAATATACGGAAAGATCGACATTTATCCGAAACGTTTCCATCCGAAAGAAATTATTGTTCGCTATGAACGGATCAACAAAGTACTGGGAGTGGATCTGTCCGCACAAGAGATCCTCGGCTGCCTGAATGGACTCGGCCTCGAAATCGACGAGCAGGGCACTGCCGGCTTCAAGGTGAAGGTGCCGCCTTTCAGAAACGACATCACTATGGAAGTAGACATCATCGAAGAAGTGGCACGGCTTTACGGCTATGACAAGATCCCGGCCCAACTGCCCAAGGCGAGTTTGGGAGCGGACAGCCGGAAAGAGATTCTCTCGGCTCAGGGAATCAAGAGTGATATGAGGGAATCGCTTCTCAAATCCGGATTTTACGAGGCGATAAACCTCAGCTTCATGGGCGCACATGAACTCGATCTTCTCTCCATTCCAGGGGATGATACCAGAAGGAATCTTGTCCAGGTCAGGAACCCGCTGAGAGAGGAAGATGCCTACATGAGGACCACCCTTTTACCCGCGCTCATCAGGAATCTGGTACATAACCTTGCTCGCGGCAACAGGGAGCTGAGGCTTTTCGAAATGTCCAAGGCCTTTATCGGCATTGATCGCAACTCGCTTCCCGAAGAAAAAGAACGCATTGCCGGGCTGTATTACAGGGAAAAAAACAAGACACTTTATAAAGACGAAACGCCGGATTTCTTTGTCGTCAAGGGTATATTGGATGCCATGCTCGAAGGGATCGGCATATCCGGCTGTTCTTATGTCCGTTCAGACGAGCCTTTTCTGCATCCCGGCCGTTCTGCCGATATCATGATCGGCGGCAGCAAGGCAGGATTTATAGGAGAACTTTCTCCGGCGGTCATCGAGGCGCTCGACATCAAGGCGCAGAGACCTTCGGTTATTGTCATGGAGATGGATCTGGCCGCGATTATTTCGCGGTCGAAACGCGACGCGGTCTACAAGCCGCTTCCGAAATATCCTTTTGTCGAGAGGGACACTGCGATCATCGTTGACGCGGGGCTCCAGGCTGCCGAGATTATTGGACATCTGAAATCCTATCCTTCAACCATCATAGAAGATGTCTCGATCTTCGACATCTATCACGGTGGCAATATCGGGACCGGCAAGAAGAGCATTGCCTTTAACGTCAGATACCGTTCGCCTGAAAAGACGCTGACCGATGAAGAAGTCGAAGGCCTTCACAAAAGGATTGTTGATTATATACTTGAAAAGACGGGCGGGCAGGTAAGAATTTAGTTCAGCAGGCACAACCCAGCAAGATCCAATCCGGCACGGCCCATATATTCTTTCTGATCTCAACCACCTCGTTGCCACGATAGACGATCAGGCCGATGGGGGCACGTTCCTTGTGATCATTCATGAATGACTCAATATTTCGCCCATCGACATAATCAACCTTGCCTGAGGCTTTAGCCTCAATCGGCAGCATTTTCGCCTCTCCAACAATGAGGAAATCGATCTCCATTCCTGCAGCTGTTCGGTAAAAAAATAATTCAGGCTCGACAGGCTGAAGTTGTTTCCATTTTATAAGCTCGGAGAAGACCCAGGTCTCGTATGATGCCCCGGCACTGATCGCAAGGTCTCCCAGTATAATCCTGATCAGCCCGGCATCCGGGAAATATATCTTGGGCATTTTGACGAAACGCTTGCCGACATTTTCGTAATACGGTTGAAGTAAATGGCATTGGAACGACATAACAAGCAGATTTACATACCTTTTTACCGTATTTACAGCAAGTGAGACGTCCCTGGCCACTTCACTGACGGACAGCA
>JBGOVD010000363.1:0-2975 GCA_041477935.1 Dissulfurispiraceae bacterium
TCAATCGTAATTTGCAGCTCCTCGTTTAAGAAGGGTTTCGCCAGATAATCGAATGCCCCCTCCTTTATCGCCTGCACCGCGGTCTTAACTTCGGCATATGCGGTTATTATGATCACCCCGGGTCCGTTCGCGAGACCTCTTGCTCTCCTCAGTATCTCGACGCCGTCTTTCTTCGGCAATTTAAGGTCGGTGATGACAAGGTCGAAATTCTTTTTTTCGAGGGCCTTTATTCCCTCTTCACCATCAGTACATTCTGCGACAGTATATCCCTGGGACCTGAGGAAGTGGAGCATACCGAGCATCATGATCGGGTCGTCTTCTACGATAAGGATATTCATTTTCATGGCAGGGGGATTTTAACCGTAAACGTGGTCCCTTTTTCGGAAGAAGCTACGGTCAGTTCTCCTTTGTGCTGTTCTATGATCGCCTTGCTTACAGTGAGACCGAGCCCGGTTCCTTCGCCGACGCCCTTGGTGCTGAAGAAGGGATCGAAAATCCGGTTTAGCAGTTCGTACGGGATTCCTTTGCCGGTATCGGAAACCGAGACACTGCAAAACCGGCCGTCAGTCCGCGTCCGAATTATCAATGCGCCGCCTTCATCCATTGCCTGGGCAGCGTTAATGAACAGGTTGAGGAATACCTGCTCGAGTTTGTTGGTATCGATCATGAGATCGGGCAAATCATCGGCGAAATTTTTTCTGATAGCAATCCCTTTTTTTGAAATCGTGTACTCAGAAAGATTCAGCACATTATCGATGATTTTGTTCACCGATGAAAGTTCGAGTCTCAGTGGCGTGTTTTTTGAAAAATCGAGCAGCTGTCTCACAATGTTCTGGATGCGGTCAAATCCCGAGTTGATGACGTCTATATGCTTCTTTCTTGTGGCTTCATCCATGCCGGTGTTGATCAGGTTGTTGAAACAGAGTTTGATTCCGCCAAGAGGATTGTTTATCTCATGAGCGACCCCTGCAGAGAGCTGACCGAGAGATGCGAGCTTCTCGGTCTCGATCAGCTGCTTTTCGATCTGCGCCGCTTTTTTCAATTGTTCCTGCGCGTCGAGAAGGTGCGCGGCAAGGATATTGAAAGATTCGGTGAGGTCTCCTATCTCGTCGTTTCGAAGACTCGGGATCGCGCTGCCCAGCCGTTCTTTTCCCTCAGCAATGCCCTGAAAGAATTCGGAAAGTTTCATGAGCGGTTTTGTAACGAGTCGTCTGAAGGTCTCAAAAAAGGCGAGAAAGAGGGCACCCAACGTTGAGAAGCCGAACATAAAGGTATCTATAGCGACTTGCTTGACATGGGCAAGGGCGACGGTCAGCGGCAGGGCTATGGACTCGACGCCCACAACCGCATTTTCCTGCCAGCCGAAGTCCGCGGTCGCGCCGTATTTTTCAAGAATCCCTTTCGGAGCGGTCCCCCGGCCGCCGTGGCACTGCAGGCAGAGCATTTCAGAGATCACCGGCCTAACATAGACCAGGAATTCCTGCTTACCGATCTCAACCTTTCCATGCCAGGAATGCCGGTCCCTGTTCTGCGAGAAAAAACTCATCATCTGCTGATGGAATGCATCAGCCCTGTTAAGGGCGTTCAGGGGCTTGTCGGAAACCCTCCTGTAAACATACTCGGGAAGGTCGCGGTTGAAGCGCTGCATTACCTGCGTGTTTATATGAGTGGTGGACATCGCTTCGACTATGAATTCGTTCTTCAGCTGGGAGGAGGCCAGTATTTCAGTCATCCGCGGACGCAGGGATTCTTTAACGTATTCGCCAACCGCCTTTATGTTGGTCATAATTATCATCGTTTTTTCCTCGGAATCTTTTATGACCTGGGCCTTGAGATAGTGATACAGAATAGTGGAGAACAGCGCACAAAAGACCAGAAGCAGCGCACCTATCGTAAGGCTGAACCTGAGGCTTAGGCTTAACCTGTTGAACAGCATGCTCTATTGTAACACATGGGTTTAGGGCGGGAGGAGGCAGGGCAAAGCTGGGGAATCCGGCATTTCCTTTATATAATTGAATTATTATATCGAACTGGGCCGACCTTTTATTCAACCATCCAAGGGGACAGAATGACTCCGTCAGAACGGATCACAGACGTCCGGTCAACAATCCCGTCGGGATATTCGATCTTGCTGGAAGTTGTGAGCGAGTATCCGGGTATCCTGAGCAGCAGCACCCAGCTATTTCAGGAACTGCAGCGCAAGCCCAGGAACTGGCCGTCACTCCTGCGGGAAATCCGCTCGTACGCTCTGAAGAACTTCTCACTCCATGACCATCATCCAAAAGGCATCGAAGCGATGCAGACTATTATCGATATCTTCCTCGAAGCCGCGGCTGCGTCGGAAGCTGGGGAACGGACATCTGCGATTTTTTCTCTTCTCTTTTACCTCGAAAAGATTGTCATGGACGGGCATCGGAAGCTCGAAACATATGGTCCTGTAATACGACGGTGCAGCGATGTACTTGTGCAGCTGCCTGAAGAATCATTTTTCAACGTCATCTCGAATCCCCATCAGCTGAAGAAGACATGCCGCCTCATCCTTGACAGACAGTGCGATGGGTGCGATCTCGGGGCGTTCAAAATTCTCTATAGCAGATATCTGTCGGAGACTTATTCCTATTGGCTGATGCAGGGAGACCCTTCGGCAAGAATATATAATCTCGAAGGTCTGCATCTGACTGAAAAGCAGAGGAATGAAATCGATGAGCTCTTCTTTCCTGTCTCGCATGCCAACATGACAGGGCTGACAAGGCACCTTGCTTCATTCCCGGAAGGCCAGACTTCGTTAACGGACCTTCTTGATCTGCCCTCTTTCTCACAGATCGTCTCGTATTATGAAGACGTCTCGGGCCGGCTTCATGCAACAGGGGACGCGCTAATGGACTTCAGGCTCAAAACTGCTCTTCTTGCGAATATTCTGAGTGCGGATGGCCTGTCTGCAATCCATGAAACAACGATACGTGAGATGGCTCGCA
>JBGOVD010000190.1:0-4976 GCA_041477935.1 Dissulfurispiraceae bacterium
CCTTCCCCGTCCGGAGAAGGGCTCCCCCCCACCCAAACCCGCTAAAAAAGGCCGAGCAGGTTCAACGCAAGAAAAAGCAGTACGACGACCGCAACCCGCATTACCATAAGAGGGCTGATGCGTTTGGCGATCTGCGGCGCTATAAAGCCGCCAAGTATGGCTGCCGGAAACATTATCAGAAAAAAAGTCAGGTCGAAGTTTCCGAACTGGTAATGGCGCATGGTTCCCATCATAGTATTGAAAAATATCGCTAGCAACGAGCTTCCGACAACGAGATACATAGGGAGCCCGAGACCAACTGCCAGCAGCGGCGTCATAAACGGACCGCCTCCGAAGCCGAACATGGACGATACTATCGCGATCAGAAAACCGCCCAGACAACCAATAAGTATATTAACCTTGAATTCGTGTCCCCAAAATTCTACGATCATGATATCCTCCTATTTCTCTTTGGCCTTAGCAGCTTCTTCGGCCTTCTTCTTGAATTCCTTGAGAATGGCCTGTTCCTTCTTGTTCTTGGATATATACCCCGGCGTAGTCTGCCAGAACATAAGCGCCGCGAGTATGAGAAGGATCCATCCGAAGACGAATTTGAATTGATCCAGAGTGATGAGTTCAGTCAGCTTAGGGCCGATAAATCCTCCCACGAGCATCGCAAGTCCGATGGCCGTGCCGAGTTTCCAGCTGATGAATTTGATTTTGGAGTAGTTGTAGATGCCGCTGGCTTGCGAGAATAGAACGGTCGGCATTACTGTGCCTGCAACTACGGTGTGTGGCAGCGGCCAAAGAGATACGAGGATCGGGTTCAGGATGAAGCCCCCACCTGCGCCCATGAGTACGCCGAAGATAGATATTCCGAGACAGAGCAGGAAAGGCCAGACTATGTTGAGGCTGGTACCGGCATTGCTGAGATACATAACGGGAAACACTATCCTGTTCTCGAAGCTGACGGGCTGGCTCTGTACGCCCTTGTCGACTACTGCAACGATCGAATATTTGCCCGGCGCAAGACCTTCGCGGATATTGAGAGCTGCCTTGAATGTACCGTCGGGATTTACTTCGACATCAGCGCTCAGGATCTTATCGGGCGAGCGGAAGCGGGCCTTTATGAGTTGCATCGAACGCTGCCTGTTTTCCTTTTCGTCCATCTGGGTTAGCAGGTCTCCGCGCGATCCGATGACGCTACCCATCAGTGTGGCCTGGTACCGATCTACCTTGGCCTTGGCAGGCGTAGAGTAAGCAATGTCGGCGCCAAGGTCTTTAAGGGCCTTGGAAACACTCCAGTTCTTGCCTTCTTTTTTGATCCCGGCAAGCGCTTCCTTCTTGTCTTTCGGCATGAAAATCTTGTAGTAGGCCGGCATCTGCTCGGTCATGTACAGGATATAGGGTCTCTTGCCGGTCGTCTTGTCGACATCGGCATCGAACCGCGAGACGCGGACCTTGTCGTCAGACCAAACTTCCAGGTAGACAGGCTTCCCGGCGGGAGCTGTGCCTGTAACAGCGATAGTGCCGCCGTTGCTTAGTGAGGTCTTGTCGATAGAGATAGTCGGCGTCGTGCCTGCTGACACGGTCTCCGCCTTCTGCTCTACCTTTACTGCTGCCGGCGCCGGATCTTTTGCCTTCTCGGCAAAGGCGCCGCTCTGCCACATCATAAACATCGTTGCACTAAGGGCAATCACCATCGATACCCAAACACGCTTCATAGAGTCCCCCCTTGGAATAAAATCGAAATCTATGAATATGAGCAAGTATGATGCCTAATGAGATGCACATGGGGAATTTGACCTAACGCATTGGTAAAATAAAAGAAAATCAGCATGGCAACGTGACGCCTCATCGTGCGCACTGTCCCAGACGGGACAATACGTGAAAAATGCTGTCCCGAATGGAACAACTAATCCTAAATGGCCAGGTCATTTCATAAGGATAACCGCCCCTGTAATCATGATATAATGGAGACTGTCGCAGAAAGGGCACTTAAATGGAAAATACATTGTCATCCAGCCAGGAACTATATCACGAGATTTTCGGTTCTATCCTCGACAGGACCGAAATGACCCCCTATCTGTTATTGCGCTCCGATGGCTATAAACCAGCACTGAAGCAGGCAACCAAAATGCTCGGCAACCGGGGGTTTGATACCCGGGGCTGCGACGAATTCAGGGAGAGCGAAAAAGAGAGGGCGAGGCAGTATATCGACCATGTTTATAAATATTTTGTCGACTGGATGTTTCCATTTTGCAAGGAACAGTTTGAGCAATTGGCATCCCTGAATTCGTCCAACGGTGCTATATACGAGAATTGCCTGCGGACTATTAATGACCTCGACAGGATCTTGACTGATCAACCATTCCGGCAGTTAGTTACAGAAGACCCGCGCCATCTGTTTCTTCTCGCTTCATCAAAAAAGTATCCGCACGTCTTTAACGGTTATCCCGGCGGCAACCTGAATGTTCCGGAAGAATGGCAGCAGGTGGCTTGTTCCATTCTCAAGATGGGACACCTGGTAAAGTCGATAGAAGAAGACAGCCAGGATATCAATGATTATGCCCAATTGGGAGTATCCCTTGAAGGGCAGGGGCAGAGCCTCCAGGATTTATACAATTTTGACTGGGCAAATCCGGAAGGGATCCCCGATGCTGAAGCCGCGAAGCGGGCGTTTGTGAAAATATCAGCCTTTTTCCACAAGTTGAAAGAGTCGATGATCTTTGACGCCGGCAAAGGATGCCTGCTCTTCAATAGCGGAGACGGCGTCGAGGTCGACATCGCCGAGATCAAGGCAAGATTGAAGAGCCCCGAAAGCATGTTCACCAAACTCGGAAAGAGCGTGGAGGAAGAGGCGTATGATATCAGGGATATTCTGGCGATCACTTTCATTCTGAAGAGCAGGGATGATACCCTGAAGCTTTTCCACGCACTGCAGAAAAGGGGCGTCATACTTCAGGAAAATACAGTTTCACATTCGATAACTCAGACGCTCTTCGACGATCCTGCGGACATGATCGAAGCCACGCGAACGTTGATGACCAGCCTTTCTCAGAGTGAAGGCAAGAATGAACTGCCGGGGGATGATGAACTGCTGGACAACGCGACCAGATTTTTTGATGCCTTAAGTGTCAACGCATCGAAGAACCTGCATTCATCTGCCGGCCACAAAAAATTCCAGTGTAAAATAATTTTTTCGCTGCCTATCCATCGGACCTATGAATCGAATGAGATCATTATACCAGGCACCTCTGCATACGCGAGGAGGGATTCGATAGGCAAGAAGACGGAGCAGCACACTCTGAGCGTAGAGCTGCGGATATCGGACGAACAGAGCTGGCACGACTCTGAACAAAAGGGAGATTCTCACCATGACGCTTATAAATTCCGCCAGTTGGTCTCCGTTATGAACAGGGTCTTCCGGAACAAATTCCTTTTGCCGCCTGAGAGCTTTGCGCAGCTCAGGAGAGATCAGATCGATCTTTTCCCGTAAGGACTCCAGTTACGGATGGAGAAAGCCTTCAGATCAGAGAGGCTATCACGGGAGTAAGGAGAAACAGGTGCGTGACGATGTTTGAACTGAAACAGAGCAATTTTATCGAAATCGAACACCACCAGATTGCCAAGAAGGGACAGTTTGTGTCCGGAGACATCTTCCTGTCACAAAAGATCAAGGAAGAAGAACGGATCATCTCGGTGCTGTCGGACGGCTTGGGCAGCGGCATCAAGGCCAGCGTGCTCTCTACTCTCACGGCGACCATGGCCCTCAAGTATATGTCCAGCACAACAGACATCCGCTCATCGGCGGAGATCATCATGGACACCCTGCCCATATGCAGTGTCCGGAAGATCAGCTATTCGACCTTCACCATCGTCGATATCGACCACTCAGGCAAGACCCGAATCATCGAGCATGGAAATCCTCCATACATTTTCATCAGGGGCGGTAACGAGGCGCCTGTAGAAAAGAAGGTGATAACCCTACCTAAATGGAGCGACCGTCTCATACATTTTTCGGAGTTCGACATGAAGCTGGGCGACCGGATAGTATTTTTTTCGGACGGTGTTTCCCAGGCCGGAATGGGTAATCCGGGTACGCCAATAGGTTGGGGTAAGGGAGTTACAGACCATGTTGTTCAGTGCCTCAGGGTCGATAAGGAAATGTCGGCCTGTTCCATGGCCCGCAGTATAGTCAGAAAGGCGGTATGGATGGACGGCAAAGGCGCGCTTGACGACATAACCTGCGGGGTGATTTATCTTCGCCGTCCCCGGAGGCTTCTCATCGTGACAGGGCCGCCCTTTGCGCCGGAACGTGATGCGGGGCTCGCGCAGTTCATCGATAAATTCCCGGGCCGAAAGGTCGCAAGCGGCGGTACAACGGCCAATATCATCGCAAGGGAACTTGACCGCGAAATAGAAACGGATACCGACTGCTTCGTGCCCGGCATTCCTCCTGCGGCCCGCATGGAGGGCATAGACCTTGTCACCGAGGGCGCGTTGACCCTCGGACGGGTGGCTATCATGCTGGAGAACAACGTTGCCCCGGATGAAGAAGCTCGCGATGCCGCGTCTCGTCTGATGTCGATGCTGCTTGACAGCGATGTCGTCTATTTTGTGGTGGGGACGCGCATTAACGAGGCCCATCAGGACCCGGGCATCACAGTTGAACTTGATCTGAGGCGTAATGTCGTGCGACGCATTGCCGCACAGCTCGAAAAGCAGCACTGCAAGGAAACTCAAATCAAATACATATGACAATGACAGTCCGAATTATTTTTCATGAGTAAGATACTTGTCATAGGATATGGCAATCCGATGCGGGGAGATGACGGGCTGGGGCCGCTCGCCGCACAGCACATCGAGGGCAGGGTGCAGGATAAAGAGTTGAAGATCATGGTCCGGCACCAGATAGGCATCGAGTTGGCCGAAGACCTCAAGGACGCTGATTTTGCGATATTTATCGACGCCCATGTCGGCGACAAACCGGGCAC
>JBGOVD010000087.1:0-7303 GCA_041477935.1 Dissulfurispiraceae bacterium
CAGATGCAACGCTTTGGGATACGATCAACGATATCGGCAGGTCGATGGCTGATTCGCTGCCGCTCTTTCGCAATGTGGTTGATATCGCTCAACCGGCCGATTTCAGGATAAGCGGGATGAAGGTCCCTCGTCAGCCTCATCGCTATAGCGGCCGGACAGCTATGCATGCGGATATCAGCGTACATGAGCCCAAATCTCCGGATGATCCCGGCACTCCCCTCGCCTTTTCGATGGAGGGATATGAAACCGTGCCTCCGCCGTCTCTCGTAACTCATTACTGGGCTCCGGGCTGGAATTCGGTCCAGGCCCTGAATAAATTCCAGGACGAAGTCGGAGGTCGTCTGCGCGGAGGAGATCCCGGCATACGACTGATAGTGCCGCGTGAAGGCCCTGAAGATGGGACTTCACCGGAATATTTCACGAAGGCGCCCAAACATGCGGCCCACAAGGCTAAAGAGTGGATCGTAGTCCCACTGCACCATATCTATGGATCCGAAAAACTGAGCATGCTCTCTCCGGCGGTTGCGGAACTGGCCCCGCTCCCTTATCTGGCGCTTAATGCAGAAGATATCAGGCATCTGAAGATTGCAGAAGGTGACATGATCGCCCTGATCGGAAAGACCGATCGATTGGAGCTGCCACTCAAACGCATTGATTCCCTTCCGAAAGGTGTTGCGGGCTTGCCCTGCGGACTGCCGGGGATGAAGTGGTTTGATTATTCGGTACGATACCATCTCTCTCCCGTGGAGCCAAGTCATCCATGAACACACTCATCGATATAATTATTCCACTGGGCGTCCTATTTACCGTCCTCACGGTCGCGGCGGGGCTTATCTGGCTCGAACGCAGGCTGCTCGCTTTCTGGCAGGACCGTTACGGTCCTAACCGCGTCGGCACATTCGGCCTGCTCCAGCCCCTTGCGGATGCTGTCAAGCTAATGTTCAAGGAAGACTGGACGCCGCCTTTTGCCGACAAGCCTGTTTTCATACTCGCTCCGGTTGTGATCGTCATAACGGTGGTCCTGGCATTTGCGGTCATCCCGTTTGCGCCGGGGATAGTGGTCGTGGACCTGAATGTCGGCCTGCTCTTTTTTCTCGGCATGTCTTCTCTGGGGGTATACAGCGTGGTACTCGGGGGCTGGGCTTCCAACAGCAAGTACTCGCTGCTGGGAGGTCTGAGGGCATCGGCCCAGATGCTAAGCTACGAAGTATTCATGGGCATCTCGGTCATGGGTGTAGTGATGATGGCAGGCTCGTTCAATCTCGGCGACATCATCGAAGCCCAGCGGGTCGGATGGTTCTGGGCGCCGCAGTTCCCCGGAATGGTGATCTTCATAATCGCCGGGCTTGCCGAGACGCGCCGCCTTCCCTTCGACCTGCCCGAGGCGGAGAGCGAACTCGTGGCAGGTTTCCATTCGGAATATTCCGGAATGAAGTTCGGGCTCTTCTTTGTCGGAGAATATATCGGCATCACGCTCGTCTCTGCGATGATCGTGACGCTCTATTTCGGCGGATGGCTAGGCCCCTTTCTGCCGCCAATCGTCTGGTTCACCATAAAGACTTTTTTATTCATCTGCGGTTTCATACTGCTCAGGGCGGCCATGCCGAGGCCGCGTTATGATCAGCTCATGTCATACGGATGGAAGATATTGCTGCCGATTTCGATGGCAAATTTACTTTTGACGGGAGCCTTGTTATTGGGAGCAACTAATTAGAGGACTCATAACCCCTCCAAACCTCCCCTTTCCGCCTCAGGCGGATCAAGGGGAGGGGAATTCCCCCTCTTGGGTTAAGAGGGGGCAAGGGGGAGTTACTATGAAGATAGCTGCCGGTATTGAATAGCCGAATATAAGGAGACCATGGTCGGAACTTTAAGAAGCATCTGGAACGTCTTTCTGCATCTCTGGCACAAGAAAGAGACGGTCCAATACCCTGAAGAGAAGCCTTACCTTCCGCCGCGCTGGAGAGGCCGCATCATCCTCTCAAGGGACCCCGATGGAGGCGAGCGCTGCGTCGCATGCTACCTGTGCGCCGTGGCATGCCCTGTGGATTGCATCTCTCTTCAGGCAAAAGAGGACGAGCACGGCAGAAGGTATCCGGAATTCTTCCGCATCAACTTTTCACGCTGCATCTTTTGCGGATTTTGCGAGGAGGCCTGCCCGACCTACGCCATTCAGCTGACTCCTGATTTCGAGATGGCCGAATACAAGCGCGAAAATCTGGTCTACGAAAAGGAGGACCTTCTCATCAGCGGTCCGGGCAAATATCCTGATTATAATTTTTACAAGGTCGCGGGGACATCGATTGCAGGCAAGGACAAGGGCGAGGCGGAAAACGAAAGATCGCCGGTGGACGTAAGGTCTTTGATGCCATGAAACTATTGGAGGAAAGGCGATGATGACCTTTTTTTATATTTCGGCAGCTGTAGCGCTGATCTCATCGGTACTTGCCATAAGCAGATCGAATGCGGTCCATGCACTGCTCTATACTATCGTCTCCCTCCTGTCGGTGGCACTGATATTCTTCATGCTCGGGGCGCCCTTTGCAGCGGCGCTCGAAGTGGTAATATACGCCGGCGCGATAATGGTCCTCTTCGTCTTCGTCATTATGATGATCAGCTCAGGACCAGGCTCGACTGAGCAGGAGCGAAGATGGATGAACTTCCGGTTATGGATCGGTCCATCCGTATTTTCAGCTGTCCTGATCATGGAATTGTTTGCTGTCATGTCGTTTCCGCATGAGCCGATGAGCGCAAAGCCGGTTATAGAATCGAAGCAGGTCGGCATAGCGCTGATGGGTCCGTATATGCTCGGGGTCGAACTTTCGTCCCTCTTGCTGACTGCCGGGCTCGTAGGGGCCTATCACCTCGGCAAGCGAAAGGATGACGCTTCACAAACGGAGGACGTGACGCCACATGACTAGTGTACCGGCAGAATACGGATTGATATTGGCCGCGCTGCTCTTCGGAATCGGTCTGGCAGGCGTACTGGCGCGTCGCAATATCATCTTCATCCTGTTGTCTATTGAAATCATGCTGAATGCGGCCGGGCTCGCCTTCATCTCGGCCGGTTCGAAGTGGGGACAGGCCGACGGACAAGTCATGTTCATCTTTATTTTGGTGATGGCTGCCGCCGAAGTATCGGTGGGACTTGCGATAGTGCTTCAATTGTTTCACCGCATCAGGACCGTCAACAGCGACGAAGCTAATACTATGAGAGGATAAATGCTCGATAATCTCTGGCTGATACCTGCACTTCCCTTTACGGGATTCCTCATCCTGGCCATAATCGGCGCGAGGATGCCGAGGTCCGTTGCAGCGGCCATCGGCGCAGGCTCTGTCGGGGCCTCCGCCCTCGTCGCGCTCGGCATAGCGGCTTCATTCATGGCTGCCCCGCCTCAAGGACATGTTTATACGCAATTGCTCTGGAGATGGATCGACGTCGGAGGTTTCACACCGGATATAGCTTTCACTATTGATGCTCTTTCACTTGTAATGGTTTTCGTGATCACGATCGTCGGCTTCATGATCCATCTTTACTCTACAGAATCGATGGCGGGCGAAGAAGAAGGCTACAGCAGGTTCTTCGCTTATATGAATCTCTTCGTGGGATCGATGCTGACCCTGGTTCTGGCCGACAATCTTCTCTTGCTCTATCTGGGTTGGGAAGGTGTCGGGCTCTGCAGTTATCTATTGATCGGCTTCTGGTACAAAGACCCCGCAAACGGTCGCGCTGCTATGAAAGCCTTTATCGTGACGCGTGTCGGCGATGCCGCGATGGCATTCGGCTTGTTTATTCTCTATCACAACCTCGGAACTCTCCAGATACACGAAGTTATGGTGCGCGCGGCAGAGCAATGGCCGTCCGGTTCTACACTCGCCGTAGCCGCGGCTGCGCTTCTGCTGGGCGGTGCAGTGGGCAAATCTGCGCAGATTCCCCTTCAGACATGGCTGCCCGACGCGATGGCAGGCCCTACCCCTGTGAGTGCGCTTATACATGCCGCCACAATGGTTACTGCCGGAGTCTATCTAATAGCGCGGACACATGTACTGTTCACCATCGCCCCCCAGGTCCAGCTGGCGGTTGCGGTCATAGGCGCCGCGACGCTGCTTCTTGCAGGCATCAGCGCGCTGACGCAGTGGGACATCAAGCGGGCACTCGCCTACTCCACAATGAGCCAGATAGGCTATATGTTCCTCGCTCTCGGCGTCGGCGCCTGGTCGGCTGCGATCTTTCATTTCATGGTACATGCCTTTTTCAAGGCCCTCCTCTTTCTGAGCGCCGGGGTCGTGATCGACTCTCTCCATCACGAGCGCGATATGTTAAAGATGGGCGGACTCCGCCGTCAGCTTCCCATCGCCTTCTGGTGCTTCCTGATCGGAGCGGCTTCTCTTTCTGCACTCCCGCTGATAACGGCAGGGTTCTACAGCAAGGATTTGATCCTGTGGGAGACCTGGACGTCCGCGCAGGGCGGCCCGTGGCTCTGGGCGGCCGGCCTGGCAGGCGCACTGCTCACTTCGATATATGCATTCCGCATGGTATTCCTGACCTTTTACGGAAAGCCTCATTCAGACGCGCAGCATGAGATATCAGATCATTCCGGCCTGCGGATCAGGATACCTTTGATAACGCTCGCCGTCCTGTCGCTGCTCGGCGGATTCGTGCAGGTACCTGAAACACTCGGGGACCTGCCGCTATTTTCTGAATTTATCACGACAGCGCTTCCTGCAACGGTGTCTGTTTCAAATGCATTTTCCGAAAGCGCCATGCAGTATCTTTCGGGGGTCGTATCACTCCTCGGCGTGTTCATCGCATATATCTTCTTCCTTTACAATCCTCTCTATGCGAGAAACTTCGTAGCGAAACCCTTCGGATATGCGCTGCACTGCTTCCTTTACGGGGGATGGAACTTCGACCGTCTGTACGATGCCATCATCGTCCGCCCGTTCGCATATGCCGCCCGAGCCAACAAGCGTGATGTCATCGACCTTTTCTACCGGCTCATAGCCTTGCTGCACATAGTTGCAAACCACATCCTGAGCGTGACCCAGAGCGGCCTCGTGAGGAGATACGCCTTCGGCATCGCCCTCGGCGCAGTAATTATCTTAGGCATGGCGGTGTTCAGATGATGCTGATTCTACTCATAGCTCTTCCTCTCATCGGGGGCATCCTCTCCTGGCTTTCTGCACGTCTTCATCACAGGACGCCGTTCTGGATATCCCTGACAGCCCTCTCCGCCGATCTTGCCCTTGCCCTGGCGATATGGGCAGACCGCATTCCAACAGCTAATTCGGATCGGCTGCAAGGCCAATGGATTATCGAGTTCAGACATGCCTGGGTCCCGCAACTCGGCATCAGTATTCACCTTGCGCTGGACGGGCTCAGCCTGATACTCGTGACCCTTACCGCATTTCTCGGGATAGCGGCTGTCGTCTCATCATGGTCCGAGATCAAAGAGCGCATCGGCTTTTTCCATGCTAATCTCATGTTCATAATCGCAGGCATACTAGGCGTCTTCCTTTCGCTCGATCTGTTTCTCTTTTACTTTTTCTGGGAGCTGATGCTCGTTCCGATGTATTTTCTCATCAGCATCTGGGGACACGAGAACCGCTCCTACGCTTCGATGAAGTTCTTTATCTTCACGCAGGCAAGCGGACTCCTGATGCTCGTCTCGATCCTGGGGCTATACTTCATCCACGGCCGTTCGACAGGCGTTTACACATTCGATTATCTCCAATTACTCGGCACCGCGCTTTCGACATCGGAAGGCCTGTGGCTTATGGCAGGGTTCGCAGTCGCGTTTGCGGTCAAGCTGCCTGCCGTGCCCTTCCATCCGTGGCTTGCGGACGCGCATACCGAGGCGCCAACTGCCGGAAGCATAATCCTCGCCGGTCTCTTGCTGAAAACCGGCGCTTACGGATTCCTGCGATTCGTGATCCCTCTCTTCCCCGAGGCATCGTCGATCATCGCGTTGCCGGCGATGATAGTGGGTATGGTATCGATCCTGTACGGCGCTGCCCTCGCCTTTGCGCAGACGGACTTCAAGAGGCTGATCGCCTATACAAGCGTGAGCCATATGGGATTCGTGCTTCTCGGAATTTTTGCCTTCAATGAACTGGCCCTGCAGGGAGCGGTTATGCAGATGGTCGCCCACGGCATAAGCACCGGGATGCTCTTCTTCATCGCCGGCGCGCTTCAGGAGCGCATACACACGAGGGATATGAGCATAATGGGAGGCATGTGGTCGACCGCGCCGCGCATGGGCGCAGTGGCCCTTATATTCGCAGCCGCCTCGCTCGGCCTGCCGGGCATGGGCAACTTCGTTGGGGAATTTCTTGTGCTGCTGGGTTCGTGGCAGGTTAATGCAGTGACCACAGTGCTGGCCGGGACCGGGTTGATCGGGGCAACGGTATATGCTGTCTGGATGATGCATACGACCTTTTTCAGCAACTCGAAGACTGAATGGAAATTTCCGGACTTTTCGATTCGCGAGATGGCAGTTGCCGTTGTGATGATCGCCGCCATTATCATTACAGGTCTGTATCCCCGCCCGGTGCTGGATGCATCGGCGGACTCCATGCACAAATTACAAAAGATAATGCAGGGCGCTCAATACAATGCAGACCATGTTGATCAAAAAACGGCGACATCTGTAACTGGAGACAACCGATGACCCCGAATGACTTCATCGCTCTGCTGCCGCTTATAGTGATCGCTTCGGCATCCGTTGCCGTAATGCTCGGCATTGCTGCATCCCGGAGTCATGGGTTCACGGCGTCGCTCACTCTCTATTCCATTTATCTGTCGATACTCGCTCTTGCTATCGCATATTCGGAAGCGCCTCGCCAGGTCACTCCTTTGATCATAGTTGATAATTTTGCGATATTGTATATGGCGCTGATACTGCTGTCGGGAGCTGCTGTCTCAATCCTGTCCTTCGGCTATTTAAAAAAACACGATATCGCATGCGAGGAATTCTACCTGCTGCTTCTCCTTGCAATGCTGGGTTCCATGGTGCTGGTCTGCAGCAGTCATTTCGCTTCATTCTTCCTGGGACTCGAGGTCCTGAGCATCAGTCTCTATGCGCTAATCGCGTATCCGAAAAGCCGGATCAAGCATGTCGAGGCGGGGATGAAATACCTGGTCCTGGCCGCAGTATCTTCGGCATTTCTGCTCTTCGGCATGGCATTGGTATATGCTGATTCAGGCTCAATGACGCTTTCTGTCGTATCGTCCAAAGCTGCACACGATGCCCGTTATACCTTGACCTTCATTGCAGGACTCACGCTGATGATCGTCGGGATC
>JBGOVD010000383.1:0-2720 GCA_041477935.1 Dissulfurispiraceae bacterium
CTTTGTCCACGACGGCGAGGAGACGGTGAGGGCTTATATGGATGCAATGAACTCCGGCAAGCCCTTCGACATCGTTATTCTCGACTTGACTATCCAGGGAGGCATGGGCGGTAAAGAGGCAATTTCCAGGCTGCTCGATATCGATCCCGATGTTCGGGCGATTGTGTCCAGCGGATACACACGTGACCCAATAATGAGGGAATTCGCCAAGTACGGGTTTAAGGGGGCCATCGCAAAACCTTTCAAGATCGGCGAATTGAGCGAGACCGTCTCGACGCTGCTTACCAAGTAACTGCTGCAAAAGTTTATAATAATAGTATGGAATTCGCGGCAGATTTCTATAAAAATATTCTCGACAATATCAACGACGGCATTTATTTCGTCGATGCTTCGCGGACGATCACCTATTGGAACAGGGCTGCTGAAAGGATCTCAGGCTATTCAGCCTCGGAAGTGGTGGGTTCATGCTGTTCCAACGATATTCTCGTCCATGTCGACGATACGGGCTGTCACCTATGCACGAACGTCTGTCCTCTGGCAAAAACATTGTTCGACGGTGACAGCCGGAACGGCGAAGTCTACTTGCACCATAAACAGGGCCACCGGGTACCTGTGACTGTCAGCATATCCCCGATAAAAGACCTCGCAGGGCAGATCATCGGGGCCATTGAAATATTCAGAGATGGTTCCAAGCACGTCATAGAAAAACAGCTTCTGGACGACTTAAAAAAAGCGGCATCTATCGATATGCTGACGGACCTTCCAAACCGGCGATTAATCGACCTGAGACTGCGCACCTGCATCGATGAGCTGCATCGGCATGATATTCCGTTCGGGCTGATCTTTGCCGACATTGATCGGTTTAAAGATATCAACGACACTCACGGTCATAAGGTCGGCGATAATGTACTGAGGATGGTGGCCCAGACTCTCGGCAATAATGTGCGTGGCCATGATCTGGTCGGGCGTTGGGGCGGAGAAGAGTTCATGCTGATAGTTTCGCATATAACTGAACGCAACATCTTGAAGCTTGCCAATAAGTTGAGGATGCTGGTCGAAAACAGCTTTTTCAAGATGAAGGATCGCAAGATCTATGTGACTGTTACAATGGGGGCAGTATCTGCGCGAAAGGAAGATACCGAAGAATCTCTTATCGCACGGGCAGATGCTCTTCTCTACAAGGGCAAGGCATCGGGGCGGAACTGCGTCATGTCTGACATCCCAGATGACCTCATGCCACTGCAATAATCCCGTATTGCCTGCCTGCGGCCCCTTTGGTGAACCGGTAAGAGTGGAACTTGTCCGGAAGACAGTGTGTACAGTCATTTGATATCCATATGTTTTCCGGTGTGACCCCCTCATTAAGTGCCTGGAGCCTGTTGGCGGCGGGCAGATCGACATACAGGTTCTCTCCTCGAACCAAAACATAATCCCCTTCACCAGTCGCCATGGTAACCGCATCGGCAACTTCGTGACCAACGACATAGCAACTTCCCTTTATACTCGGGCCGATAGCAACAATGATATCCTCCGGGGCTGAATTATATTTTATACGGAATACTGCAATAGTCTTCCGTATAATTCCATCCGCTGTGCCCCGCCATCCCGCATGCACCGCTCCGGCAACTTTCTTTCGCACATCGTACAAAAGAATGGGTACGCAGTCGGCAACCCGGACACCTATGGCAAGGCCTTTCCTGTTTGTCACCACGGCATCGGCAATCCTCGGCTCCAGGTCGTATTCGACAACAAGGACTTTATCGGTATGCTTCTGGATCGGTAGGTACACTGCATCGGCTCTGAGCTGCGTTTTGAGCAAAACTTCTTCGGAGGGAAAAGCTTTGGTAGTAAAAAATGCTTTTACAGGAAGGCCCTTGAAGATGCCGGGCGTGATCACTTCGTAATTCATCGGCGCTCTCCGCTAATGGTCATTCCAGACAACGAAACGCACCAGGCAAGGCATCGACAATATCTGAGGCTATAAGCGAATGTTCTCCCCTGATCTTTGCCGCTTCGTCCCCGGCAAGACCATGCAGATACACGCCCAATGCCGAAGATTTCAGAGGATTGATACCCTGCCCGACCAGCGAGGCGATGATGCCGGTGAGGACATCCCCGGAGCCCGCGGTTGCCATGCCGGGATTTCCGGTCGTATTGATGAATGCATCTCCCTCAGGAGAAGCAATGACAGTCGGAACGCCCTTTAAAACAACGTAAACACCCGTTTCCTTGGCAAAAGAGAGTGCCGTACCTATCCTGTCCTTTTCAATTTCCCGAATCCCGTAACTTTCCTTGTGCATGAGCCTTGCCATCTCGCCCGGATGAGGTGTGATTATCACCGGCGATTTCGCTCTTTTCAGGACTGCAGTACTGTTCCTGATGGAATTCAGCCCGTCGGCGTCAATCACCAGAGGCACTCCGGACGATGCGATGAGCCGAGTGACTATCTTCTCCGTATCCGCCGAAACACCGATACCGGGACCGATAGCTATAATATCAGCCCTTTGAGATGAAAATTTAAGTATCGATTCAAGAGCCTTTTCGTCCAGTGTTCCATTACCCTTATCCGGCAGGGGCAAGGTCATCTCCTCTGTCACCCTCTCCTGGAAAATGTCCATCAACGATTCGGGCACTCCCAGCGTCACAAGTCCGGAACCTGCTCTCATGCATGCCTTTGCAGTCATTATCGCTGCACCCGTCCTGCCTCTGGATCCCGCCAC
>JBGOVD010000132.1:0-6101 GCA_041477935.1 Dissulfurispiraceae bacterium
ACCTTTGCAGTATCAAGCATCAGGAACTCAGCCCCTTTGATTTTAAAGCCTGCAGTAGAGGTCCTCAGCTCTTCCGCGATTTCCGCAAGTTTGATCTCACGCAGCAGGTCCTCCGCCATCGTCTCTATTTCTTTTTCAACAGACGATGAGTCCTCAATGTTTCTGGACACCTCTTCGGTTGCAGAGGATTGCTCTTCAACTGCCGTTGCAATCTGTGTAATCTGGTCACGCACTTTCTGGACTTCACCTTCTATTGAATCAAGGGAAAGACTGACATTATTGATATATTCAATTGCTTTTGTGACTTCACCGGATGACTCTCCCATCGAGCGGCTCGTCTGTTCGGATTCCGTCTGCACTGCATTTATATTTTCTGTAATTTCCGCAGTAGCTTTAATTGTCCTGTCCGCAAGCTTCCTTACTTCATCTGCCACCACAGCAAACCCCCGGCCTTGTTCTCCAGCACGTGCCGCCTCTATTGCAGCATTCAGTGCAAGCAGGTTTGTCTGATCGGCTATGTCCTTTATTACTCCTATGATATTTCCTATTTCGTCAACCTTATGGTTGAGCTTTCCAATCATCGTTGAAAGCTCCACTGTTGAGGTATGAACATTGTTTACTGCATCGACAGCCCCTGAAGCAATAACCCTCCCATTTTGGGCTTTTTCCATAGCAATGGCCGATGTTTCGGATGCAAAGGCCGCACTTTTTGCAATGTCATTGATGGTAGTGCTCATTTCCTCGGATGCGGTTGCTATCTGAGCCGCCCGTTGGGCCTGTTTTTTAGTCCTTGCGATTGTTTGTCCCATCTTCTTTCTTAAGACATCCATGGTAACAACAATGCTGTTGGCTGAGACAATAACGCGATTCATCAGAGCATTCAAGGATTCGACCATAGCATTCATGTCCCTGGCAAGCAATCCGACTTCGCTTTTGTCATCATAATCAATATGGACCGTCAGATTTCCTTTACTTATTTCGTCGATATCTTCTTTTAGCCGGACTATCGGGATAGTTATCTTTCTGATAATTAGAAACACAAATGCAAAAATGCTTATCAAGGAAACAGCTACAAGGCATGAGCCGAGAATAGTCTCTTTGGATTGTGTACTTCCATAAGCATGAATATTAGTCTCCAGCGATTTACTATGGGATTGAATGGCCTCAAGGATAATAGTTCTCACCTCTCTCCACTTTGAGGTCTCTTTTTGAACAAGCAGGCTTACAGCTTCCTCTCTTTTCCCTGCGATGGCAAGCTCCTGGACCTCTGTCTTCAGCTTTTGGTCTTCGTCCCATAATGCTTTTACTTTTATCAGTTCATCTCGCAGCTTTCCTGACGACAGTTGTATTGCATTATCAAGTGTCCCGATAAAACTATCATGAGCAGTCCTGTAATTCTCTTTTGCTATTGCATCATTCCTATTCAGTAGAATATTCCTTGTCGCCTGACCGGTCTGGAGGCCGTATGCATAAAGATTATTTAAATTCAAAAACAATTTCTGATCTACATCCAACATTCTCTCTGTCCATAAGGTGCTCTCACGGTGGTGGACAGCGAAAAGCAAAAGCGCCAGGCCCAAAACCAGGATATTAATTGCAACGACGATCATCGACAGGTATTTAATTTTCATTACTATTCACCAAATTTGTCTGCATTTATGATCATATCCATTCTCCAGGCTACACGACCTTACATATTAAGTGTATCTCAGGCGTGTCTTATTGCAAGCGGATCCACAGCGACCTGCTCTGCCTGCGCATCCCTTCCCTTGCGGGTCTTTCCACACTGTGGTATCCTTTTCAATAGCATGAGGATATATACCGGTCGTATACCCAGCCTGCTTTCAATATCTGTTTTTCTTCTGCTTTGCGTGACATGGCATTGCGCGGCTTATGCTGCCGAGACTTCGCATGCGGGCCGCCAGGCGCTTTTGGAAAAGTTTCAGAGGCTCGAAAAAAAAGCACCTTACAGTCTTCACGGCATATCGGCATATCTTGATTCATTCGTCGAAAAGAACATCTCGGGCGTCGACATTTACGGGGTAATAAATTATCCATTCGAGTTTGTGGAAAAAGAATTTATGGAACATGCCAATTGGTGCAATATCGTAATTCTTCATCCCAATATTAAGGCATGCACGTATCTGGGAACGGATAAAAACCGGCACCTGATACTTTTCAACGCAGATAAATCCGAACAGACTCTTGCCGATGCCTCTCCGATAGAATTCAGGTGGGGCATAACCCGGCAGCAGGGTTATGTCGATATTTTAATGCTTGCATCCGAAGGTCCTCATTCTACAAGTGACCATCTGTTCGAACTTGAGGCTGCGCCACGTGATGAGCACAGGACCGTTGTTCATTTGAGGTATTCGTACGGATATGGTGTTTTGACCAGCATCTTCATGAAAAGTTACTTTGCAATATTCGGTGGCGGCAAAGTGGGCTTTAGCGTCACAGGCACGGACAGCCATGATAATCCGGTGTATTCAAGCGGCCTTCGGGGTGTCAATGAAAGAAATGTTGCGCGTTATTACCTTGCAATCATTGCCTATATGGAAACGCATCACCTCCAGGCTGAACAGCGCTTTGAAAAAAGCGTCAGTCGCTGGCACGATCTGGCGTCTCAATACAAGAGGCAGCTTACACCCGGCGAAAAAAAAGATTACGTTGCGCGCAAAAAGCTGGATTTTAAGAACCAGCTGCAACTCCAGGAAGCCGCAGTCAAACCTCTGAATTAAAGATCATAGTTGTACAATTTTGACCTGTAAAATGATATAATCCGGTAGTATGAAGCGGTATATAATTTACTTTCTTACTCTGATGATGCCGGTGCTGATGGCATCGCACGGATTGGCTGCGAGCGCGGACCGGTCATTCAGCAACTCTGATCTGGAAAAGTACCATGGTGACGTTAACGGCGTGATTATTCCTGAAACTAAGCCGCCTGCGCCTGTCAAGAAGGAGAAGGCGGCAAAGAAGAAGCAGGACGAAAAGTCTAAGCAATATTGGTGTTCCAGGGGAACTTTGCTAAGGGCTAAGGTGGATCGGGCCAAAGACAAGGTCGAGTCTGCCGAACAGAAGCTTGCCGGCATGGATAACCTGTCTCGCAAGAAAAAAAGCCGCTCCGATGCCGAAAAAAAGGTGCGCTCCGCAAAAAAAGAGTTATATCGCGCAGAGCAGGCGCTCAACGATCTGGAGCAGTCGGCTCACAGGCAAAATATCCCGCCCGGCTGGCTTAGATGTCAGTTCAGTTACTGATGCCAAATTCGGACATGATTTCTATTGTATTTTGAGTCAGGGCAGGTCCCTCAGGCTCGTATACAGGATTTCCGCTGTTTCATCCTTCATTCTCACAACGGCATCTATGGAAAACTCGCCTTCATCCAGCTTCGTACGGGACTGTGCGGTTATGACGATTTTGCCGGGAAAGCTTCGCCCTGATAAAAGCCGCTTCACCTCAGCAGCGGTCGCATCTGTCGCAGCATCGAAATCATCGATGATGAGCAGCGAGCCGGCCTGGGGTCCAGCCTGCATCTCGTCTATGCTCTTGAGCAGTGTCCCCCCTTCAGTGTGAAGGCTCAGTTCCCCACGCGGAGATTTTGAAGCAGCATTGAAATAGTAAGTCTTCCAGATCCCTTTTGCCGCCCTCAGACATGTGGCGGTCTTGCCGGTACCTGGCCATCCCAGCACAAGGATGACGTTATGTGTCTTGAGCACATTCCTGAGTATCTCTTCTTTGACGATAAAGGTGATTTCCCGTTCCATAGCTGCGTGTATCCTGCTGCCGTCAGAAAGAGTGCTTCTGCTTTATGGTGAGGACTGTCTGGTCCCTGAGCATGGTCAGGTATTTCAGCTCCTCCGAGGTTATCCGGCCGAATGCCGCCATTTCGCCCTCGATATAAATAAGTCCGAGGGACTTGCCGCTTATGACGATGGGCAGTATAATGACAAAGACCTTGTCCGGGACCCGGGCCAGATACCATGCCGGCAGATGCGCCTTTATCCCGGCAGCCGAGAGGTCCTTGATAACAAGGTCTGTCGGTTTCGATACGGCCATATTGAAAATATCCTGCTTCTTTTCCAGAGAGAATTCGAACCACTTTCTAAGTTCGGCCAAGTCTGCACCGAATCCGAATTTGATCTTCATGACCGGGGTCTTAGAATCCCTCAGAAGGAACAGGACTTTCGAATTCCCCGAAAAGTTCATCCCTCGATAAATCGTTTCGAGGGCGATCTTGATGACGTCATTCAGCGGGTAGTTATTCAAGATTGCAGTGTTGATCTCGAGGACCCCCTTCGAGAAGACCGTATCAGGCGTTTTCTCATTGTCGGCTTCGAGTATCCCCTCTATTGTGCTGATTCCTGCTGTCTCATCCGTCAAGACTTCGACAGGCACTATTTCACTCGTCCCGCCGGCCCATTGAGTCAGCGTTCGGAAAAATGGAAGCTCGCCTGTCTTCAGGCTGAACATGTCGGCATACTCCGCCACTGCGGAGGCTGTTTTACTCAGGATTTGACTTACTTTATCCTCAATGCCTTCGAAATGGGCCTTATACACAGAAACGAGTTTCTTGACCTGGTCCTCTTTTTCGGGCACCGCAGACAGAGAAGCCATGATTCCTGCTATATCGTTAGAAAAATTCGAGATACTGCAGAACCGTTCGATTTCGCCGGGATCCGGCCTGATGTCGGAAGGCCGCAGTTTCTTCATTGTGACAATAATCCTTTTCGGGAAATTCCATGTCTCGGCGATCTCCATTCCCAAGGCCTCGTAAGAAGATCCCAGCACGGACATTGCTGCTATGTCCTCGGCAGATTCCTTATCAGCGCACATCTTAATTATCTCGTCTGCCTTTTCAGGCATATAGAATGCCACCATGATCTTCCCGAAGGTGTGGAAGAGAGAGCAGATAAATGCCTCCTCGACATTGACGAACTTCGTCTCTTCCGCAATGTTCTGCGCCAGTATGCCGCTGCATATCGAGCGGAGAAGGAGTTCTTTCACCTTTTCACCCGAACTGCCTCCGATTTGCTCATAAAGGAGCAGCGTCAGCGCAATATTGCGTATATTCTCGAAACCCAAAAGCATGATGGCCCGGGATATCGTCGTCACCTCGCCGAACTGCACGAATCCCACGCTGTTGATGAGCCTGAGAATCTTAAGGGTCAGGGCATAATCTTTCAGGATGACGTTGGAGAGGTCGTCCGAAGACATTTCGCCGGAAGCTTTCAGCTTGTTCAGCAGGGCTATGGTCTGAGACATGGCTGGAAAGTCGCTGTGCTGGTTTATTCGAGCTATCAGTGATTCCTTTATTTCCCGTGCGTTAGACGTCATGATTTTCCCGCCTTCTTTCTTTTCGCCGCAGTGCAATCAGTTGCGGCATCATACCGATTTTCCTTGATTAAATGCCCTTCAATCAGTAATTATAATAATACCATGCACAGTTTTAAAAAATAACAGAGTTGTCAGTGTAGCTTCCTATAACGATAAATATAAGTCTTCAGGAGTCGCTTTGTCACATCAAATGTCTCAGTTGCCGCAACTTGTAATTAAGGGTAAAACGCTTAAAGTGCCTATCATCCAGGGTGGGATGGGGGTCGGCGTTTCGCTTCATCCACTTGCCTCCGCCGTTGCACTCGAGGGAGGACTCGGTATCGTTTCAAGCGCCTGCCTCGACCGTCTCGTTTCTGCGAGAACCGGTAAGCGTGTCGGCACATATGAGGCAGCTTACGAGGAAGTATCGTTAGCCAAGTCTCAGGGAGGCCTTGCAGGTATCAACATCATGATAGCCCTCGTCAAGGACTACCCCGATTCCGTAAAGGGCTCTCTCGACGCGGGCGCCGATGCAATTATATCCGGTGCAGGACTGCCCCTTTCACTGCCCGCCATTCAGCCGCCTAAAGACACCGCACTAATTCCAATCGTATCTTCGGCAAGGGCGCTGGAGATAATATGCAAGAAATGGGAGAAACTCGGCTACCGACCTGACGCTGTCGTGCTCGAAGGTCCGCTCGCGGGCGGCCATCTCGGCTTTAAAATGGACCAGATCGACCTGGAGTCGAACAAGCTCGAAAATTTATTCCCCCCTGTAAAAGAT
>JBGOVD010000258.1:0-4132 GCA_041477935.1 Dissulfurispiraceae bacterium
AGGAAGACTTTGTCCCTCTTTCGCCGGGTAAGATCGGCATGTACGCCTGCGGCGTCACTGTCTATGATTACTGCCATATCGGCCACGCCCGGTGCGCCATCGTCTTCGACATCATGTCCAGGTATTTCAGATATAAGGGCTTCGACATGAAGTTCGTCAGAAATTTTACAGACATCGACGACAAGATCATCAGGCGTGCGAATGAAGAAGGCATATCATGGGACGCCGTATCGAAAAAATATATTGCCGAATACTACGCCGACATGGACGCCCTCGGGGTAGCTCGTGCCGACATCGAGCCGAAAGCCACCGAGCATATCCCTGAGATGATAGCTGTCGTCAGGGGCCTGATCGAAAAAGGGTATGCCTATGAAGTGCAGGAGGGTGAAAACAGGAGTGTCTATTTCTCGGTCGATAAATTCGACGGCTATGGAAAGCTTTCGAAGAAAGAGCTGGATGACCTGCTTTCAGGCGCCAGGGTAAATATTGATGAACGCAAGAAGAGCCCGGCAGATTTCGCCCTTTGGAAGGCATCGAAGGAAGGCGAACCCTGGTGGGAAAGCCCGTGGGGAAAGGGCAGGCCCGGGTGGCATATCGAGTGCACGGCCATGGTCATCAAGCATTTGGGCGAATCGATCGACATCCATGGCGGAGGCGCCGACCTGATCTTTCCTCATCACGAAAACGAAATAGCACAGTCCGAGGCCTATACAGGAAGACCTTTTGCCCGTTACTGGGTGCATAACGGCTTTATAACTATCGACAAAGAGAAGATGTCGAAGTCACTCGGCAATTTTTTTACCATCCGTGATATCCTGGCCAGATACGATGCCGAGGTTATCAGGCTTTTCCTGCTTTCGAGCCATTACCGGAGCCCCATCGAGTTCTCTCATGAGCAACTGAGGGATGCAGAGTCTTCTCTCGACCGTTTTTACAGCACCGTATCGAGAATTGACGATTTCATCGCAAAGGGGTTTGATGGAGGCGGAAAAGGCATTTCGCAAGGCTGCGCGCTCGAATCGATGCTCGCCGAATTCAAGGACCGCTTCGAGGAGGCGATGGACGATGACTTCAATACCGCCATCGCTCTCGGACTTGTATTCGAACTCGTCAGGGAGATCAACCGGTGCCTCGATCTGCGTCCTTCGGGAGCAGATGCCGTGAAACTATTAACAAGAACGAGGGAGGTATTGAAAAACACGGGCAATGTTCTCAATCTTTTCAGCCGGACGCCACACTCATGGAATGTCGATCTGCTGAAAGTGAAAAAGATACCTCTTTCGGAGAAGGGTATAGAAGAGAAGATCATGGAAAGAAAGGCCGCCAGGGAGAACAAAGACTGGGCAAAGGCCGACGCCGTCCGGAAGCAGCTCGAAGACAGCGGCGTCATCCTCGAGGACAAGAAAGATGGCACGGACTGGAAGATCAAGATCATCTAAATTCGATAAAACCTCAGCGCGACCTCAGGCGCATGAAGAACACTTCATTTACGGACTCAATCCTGTCTCCGAGGCCCTGAAATCAGTCACTAAAATCCGGACGCTTTTCGTGCACAGGCAGTCAGCGAACAATATGCGGGCACTCATAGGTCTTGCCGAGTTGCGCCACATACCGGTCACGTTCGTCGAAAAAGATTTTTTCGACACCAGGTTCGACAAGGGTCATCAGGGCATTGCTGCGGCTGCCGCTCCCAAAGAAATCCTGAACATAGATGATCTGATCGACCGGGCCTTCACCAAAAGTGCATCGCCTTTTTTCATGGTCCTGGACTGTATAGAAGACCCCCGCAACTTTGGTGCGATATTGCGTGTGGCAGATGCCGCCGGAGTCGATGGCGTAATATTTCAGACCCGCAGATCTGCCGGTCTTACACCTGTCGTCTACAAGGCCTCGACGGGCGCGATCGAACATGTAAACCTTGCCGAGGTTGTCAATATCAAGCATGCAGTCGCGTTGATGAAGGAAAGAGATGTTACGGTCATCGGGGCGGAAGCTGACGCGCCTTTAAGCCTGTGGGACGTTAACATGAAAGTACCGCTGGCAGTCATTGTCGGCTCCGAGGGAGAGGGCATGCGCAGGACTGTGAAGGAAATGTGTGATGCCTTGGTGAACCTGCCCATGAAGGGTACCGTGAATTCGCTGAACGTATCAGTTGCGGCAGGTGTTATTGCTTACGAGGTAATGAGGCAGCGCCGGTAGGGGCACGGTAATCCGCGCCCCTACCGGCGCAATAAATTTCGCCTCTACATTATTACTGTTCTTTTATCCAGGTTGGTTTCTGGGCTTTTTTCGCGTTTTCCACCTTATCTCCTACCATCTGGGTCTGGAACATGATCCTCAGATCGTTGGGGTTGTATGAAGCAGCCAGCGCATCTTCCTTTGTAAGCACACCGTCCCTTACGATACTGAAGAGATGCTGGTTGAACGTCTGCATCTTGTAGAGCTTGGCCGAGTCTTCAATCGCCTTATCGATCTGGTCGAGCTTCTCATCAATGATCAGTTTTCTGACTGTCGGTGTGTTGATCATGACTTCCATAACAGCCGTCCTGCCTGAGCCGTCCGATTTTTTGATCAGTTTCTGGGCCACCGTTGCGATAAGCGACATGGCGGTCCTTATCCTGACATGGTTTTGCTGGGAAGGTTCAAAGGCATCGATGATCCTGCTTATCGACTGTTTGGCGTAGGTAGTATGAAGCGTACTAACCACGATATGGCCGGTCTCCGACGCCGTAAGCGCAGTGTGTATCGTCTCGGGGTCGCGCATCTCTCCGACCAGGATTATGTCGGGGTCCTGCCTAAGCGCGTGCCTGAGCGCTTCAGAAAAAGAACGTGTATCGTTGCCGACCTCTCTCTGGTTTATGACGCATTTCTTATCGTCATGGATAAATTCTATCGGGTCTTCGATGGTTATTATATGCTTGTCAACCCTCTCGTTCAGGTAGTTCACCATGGCGGCAAGAGTAGTGGATTTGCCGCTTCCGGTAGGTCCGGTAACAAGTATCAGCCCCTGCTCCCTTGAAACGATCTCCTTCAGGACCTCCGGAAGACCGAGTTCTTCGAGTGTCGCGATCTGGATAGGGATGACCCTGAAGACCCCGCCAAGCTTGTCCATCTGGAAGAAATAACTCCCTCTGAACCGGGCAAGCTCTTCGATGAGATACGAAAAATCGAGTTCGCGTTCACGTTCCAGTCGCTCTCGCTGCACCCCATTGAGGATAGGCAGGAGCAGGTCTTCCATGTCTTTCTTGCCGATAGCCGGAAACTCGGTCGGCAGCAGGTCACCCCTGATCCTGAATAGCGGCGGCCTTCCCACCTTGAGATGCAGGTCGGAGCCACCACGTTTAATGAGTTCCCTCAGGTAGAAGTTAAGATTCGGCTCGGACTTGGAAACCGATACCTTGCCCATGGATGCCTTGCCCGCCGGCATGCTTTCCGGGGCGATCTTCATCACACCCCCGAGCATCCCTTCCTGGTGAAAAAGACTGCATCGCAGCTGGATAGTGCCCTGATACTCATACGTGAAATCGACAGCCTTCCGCTTCTGGAGGATCTGTTTCTGGTTTTCGGTGAGCATGGGGGCAATCAGGGCTTCAAGAGTCTTCTGCGTGAGAGGAGGGAAATCCAGCTGAATCGGGTTTCCGTCGATCCTGATGATCGGAGGGCGCCCTATGCGGAGATGGAGGTCGCTGCCTCCCTTTTCCATCAACTCCTTGAGATAATCGTCAATGGTCATATATTAGCTCCCTGTTTATTGGGTCTTGATGCCCATAGAAGCAAGCTTGAGCCTCAAGGTGTCGGGGTTGTTAACCTTCGAAAAGGCATCGTCGATGGTAATGAGTTTGTCACGCACCAGTTCTGCAAGTGAAGTTTCGAGAGTGGTCATGCCCTGCTTGGCGCCTGTCTCTATTGCGGAGTATATCTGGTGAGTCTTTCCTTCCCTGATAAGATTCGAAATGGCATGTGTCACAATCATCAGCTCGCGTGCAGCAACGCGTCCCCTGCCATCGGCCCTCGGAAGCAACTGCTGACAGATAACAGCCTTGAGCGTAGATGCAAGCTGTACCCGCATCTGCTGCTGCTGGTGCGGAGGGAACACGTCGATGACCCTGTCCACAGTCTGCGGCGCGTCCTG
>JBGOVD010000065.1:0-8252 GCA_041477935.1 Dissulfurispiraceae bacterium
GCTGCTTACGGTGTCGGCGCAGCAAGAGGTATAACCTTCAGGTGCCAGTGGGATTTCATCAATTGGCTCAAGGAGTCGCGCTTTCCTGCCGCTTTGGCCGTCTCGCGCGTAAAAGGCATCGAAAAGGTAATCGATGAGATCAAAAAACTCGAGGAGGCCCGCCAGGGGCTGCCCTTCGAAACCGACGGTGCAGTAATAAAAGTCGATGACTTTTCACTCCAGCAGACGCTTGGAACCAAGACCCGTGAACCGCGCTGGGCCATCGCGTTCAAATTCAAGGCACATCAGGGCACGACTAAGATCAAGGACATACGGGGGAGCGTCGGCAGAACAGGTGTTATTACCCCTTTTGCCGTCTTCGAACCGGTCAGGATCGGCGGAGTTACGGTATCCCGTTCAACCCTGCACAACTGGGACGAGATAAAAAGAAAAGAGATCAAGATCGGAGACACCGTTGTCGTCGAGAGGGCCGGTGATGTCATTCCCCATGTGATCATGGTTATAAAGGAAAAACGCACCGGACACGAAAAAGACTTTCCCATCCCTGACAAGTGTCCGGCCTGCGGCTCGGACGTGTCGAGAGAAGAGGGAGAGGTCGCGGTCAGGTGCGTATCGCTCTATTGCCCGGCGCAGGTACAGGAGAAGATCGGGCATTTCGCCTCCAGGGGCGGCATGGACATCGAAGGCCTCGGCGAGAAGAATGTCGAACTCCTCTATTTGCGCGGGCTTATCAAGAATTTCGAAGACGTCTATCGCCTGAAAAAAGAGGACCTCCTCGAACTGCCTCGCTTCGCCGACAAATCGGCCCGAAACCTGATCGATGCGATAGATAAAAGCAAGAAGACGACACTTGCAAAATTCCTCTTCGCTATCGGCATCCTTCATGTTGGAGAATATGCCGCCAAATTGCTCGCAAAGCATTTCGAGAAACTCGAAGACCTCTATCACGTTAAGAAGGAACAGATAGAAGGCATCAAGCAGATGGGCGAAAAGATATCTGCGTCGGTCTCGTCCTTTTTCGAAGACGAAAAAAACCTGAGCACCTTGGACAGACTAAAGTCGCTCGGATTGACCGTGACAAATCCCGATTATGCCGCTGCTTTGAAGAAGCATCTTCCCCTTGAAGGACTGACCTTCGTAATAACCGGAACCATGCCAAAATCGAGAAAAGAGGTCGAAACCTTTATCGAGTCTGAGGGCGGACACGCATCATCTTCTGTCTCAAGGAGCACCGCCTACCTGATAGTCGGCAGTGATCCGGGCACGAAGCTCGAAAAAGCGCGATCCCTCGGCGTTGCAACGATCTCATACCCCGATCTCCTCAAGATGATCGATGTCCGGACAAAACATCCCCGCCTATTTTGACCGTTCATGTTATACCCAATATTATCGTCGGCAATATCGGCATTGCCTTTCATCACAGGCGGGAAATATTAATTATCGCTTATAGTATTATTTGAAATAGTAATTGTCAAATCTGCTTGAAAAAAAATCAGCATGGTGATATGCTTTGACAGATTGAGTTAACCCGGTGGGGCGACTGCAATGACTGTAAGAGTTGTTTACCATAATAATTCATATGACATGATTTCCGCCTTTATTCTCCAGTTGGGCATCGAATGCAACAAGATCAAGATGTTTTACCGCGACTCCGAAAGGAGATGGATCACTGTCGGTGTGGACCCGGTCCGGAAATCGCGTGGAGGGTATTTTTATGAAGGCCCCGATCGGCGCATAACCGGCCTGCTGGCCGATCAGCAAACGTTAGGCCATTTGCAGCGTAATTCTCTTTATTAATTTCGGCCAAAGAAACCAGGGAACCTGTGATCATCCCGGATGATGTTACGCAGATTTATTTTCCTTATTTTCTTCCTGCTTCTTGGCGGCTTCTTCCTTGGGAGGTGTAACATCGATATGCTCCTGTTCCGCTACGCCTTTCTTGAAATTCTTTATAGCCTCTCCGATGCCTTTGCCTATCTCCGGCAATTTCCGTCCGCCGAACAGGACAGCGACTATCGCCAGAATCACCAACAGATCTTGTGTGCTTAACATGGTCCCCTCTTAAACAAGTTTTTTCATCCTCTTTATATGTTGTATTATAAAAGATAATTTTGGCAAGCGGAAGCTCACCTGAAAATGATCACTACGGATATTTTAGACTCTTTCATAAGGAACTACGGATACTGGGCATTGCTGGTCGGCACCTTCCTCGAAGGCGAGACTATACTGATGCTGGGGGGGCTTAGCGCCCAACTGGGATACCTTGATCTATCCCTCGTGATGGTCGTTGCATTCATAGGAAGTTTTTCGGGAGACCAGTTTTACTTTATCGTCGGAAGGCTCAAGGGCGCAGAGCTGCTTGCGAAACACCAGCAGTGGCATGAAAGAGTCGGCAAGGTGCATTGCTATCTCGAACGTTATCACGATCTGATAATGCTTGGGTTCAGGTTCGTCTACGGCATACGCATCATGACACCTTTTGTGCTGGCCATGAATCCCAGAATCAGGACGGGCCGCTTCGTCGTCTTTAATGCGATTGGCGCTGCGATATGGTCGGTCGTGGTCGCGGGCGGCGGATACCTGTTCGGTCATGCCCTGGAATTGATCCTGAACGACATCAAGCGTTATGAACAGGCTATTATGATCGGAGTGGCGGTATTAGGGCTTGGGCTTTGGCTGTTCCACAGATACCGGAGCAGAAAGAATAAGACGTGTTGACTGGTAGGGGCGGGCCTTGTGCCCGCCCTTCCTAGGGCAACCACAAGGGATTGCCCTACTATTTGACAAAATCCTGGGACCTTCTGACAGCACCGGCCAGATATTCGCTGAACTTTTCAGGGATGAGCCATCTGATGCCGAACTTTTCGGCCCACTTGATCAGCCCCTGGTCCGCCGTCACAAGCAGGGCATCGAGTTCCATAGCCAGCAGCAGCAGATCGACATCTTCCTTGCTGTCGATGATCCCTTCCCTTAAAGCTTCGCGGTACTTTTTGCGCATGTCCTGTATGACTTCGTCGATCTTTTTCTTTTCCGTGCTCCTCACCGCAGATTCCGCCACTCTGAGTCCACGATTGACCCGGTCCCTAATGTCCTCGATAAGTTCGTAAAGAACATAAGCCGGACATTTAAGCTCGTGCTTCTTGGGCGGTTTCTGGCGCAGGCAAAGAAGCATGTCACCAGTGATCTTGTCCTTGTCGATGAAGTTGAGGAGTTCCTGAAAAGTAGAGGGCGGCATATAGAATTCGAGGATATGAATCTGGGCCGCGAGAAAGAGAAAGGTCTCAAGCGCCTCGGTCGGCGTCCTGCCGAGATTATTCCTTACGTCGGGATTGACGAAGAGGCTAGTATCCAGGACGACTTTCTCCCTCCGGAAAATCGGCAGCAGCGAATATGCAGGGGCATCTTCGCTCCGCACACCCTCGACATTCTTGTCTGTCGGCATTTCACTCATATATGTGCATAGAAGGACGCAAGCTATACATCCAGGGCGAAGGTATTCCATGCCCCGCAGCCGGTGCACCTTCCCGACCAGTCCGGAGATGTAATGCCGCAGGCATTGCATCGGTAGGGCACAGAGGCAGGATACTTCAACTCGGCGGCGGTCCGGAATTCCTCCATCGCCCGCCCGGTCTGATTGCGTTTCCGGAAAAGTTCTCCCTTGACCGTAAAGATCTCGGGGTTGGAATAAACATTTATATCGATAGATTCAAGGGTCTGGATGGCGTCATCCACCATCTCAAGCCTTGAATAGAGTTTTCCGAGCATGAACTTCAGGCCGTTGTCCATGGGTGACCGTGAAAGGGCGGTCCTGTAAAAGCGCAGCAATCTTCCGGGTTCTCCGACAGAAATAAGCAGGTCTTCGAGACGAGCGAGGATGATGACCGAACTGAGGGTGTCATAACTTTTTTCGAGAAAGTTTATCGCCTCCTCAGGCTCGCCCTTGGTAACCATCACCTCGGCAAGGCCGAGGTAGGCTGGAAGAAAAGAGACGTCCATTTTGAGCAGTGTCCTGAAGGCCTTTTCTGCCTTCTCGATCTCGCCGTTTTCCAGACTCGCTCTTCCGTATTCGTATTTGTACCCAAGCTGCTTTTTCTCTTCCCTCTGCTTTTCCCTGTCGTTCTGGGCCAGCTTTATTATCGTTTTCTGCAAAGAGAGGAGATCGTCCCACTTTTCCTTTTTCTCAAGGATAGCCTGTTTTTTATAAAGCGCGGTGAGATTGCTGCCGTCGATGTCAAGGATCTCTTCAAGAATTTTCAGGGCGCTGTCGCTGTGACCCGATTTCTCAAGTACGGCCTCCATCGAAAGGAGGGCCTGAAGGTTCCGGGGCGAGATGTCTCGCGCATTCCGGTAAAAGCCAAGGGAAGTGGAGTATTCCTCATTTCTGAATGCGATGTCGCCCAGCCTGAGCAGGGCATCGGTATATTCAGGATCTTCCTTTAGAATGTCCTTGAGCGCTTCCTTTGCATCCTCGTCCCTGTTCCCGAGGATAGAGTTAAGGGCCTTGGCATAATACTCCTGTATCTTAGCCTCTTTCTTCTGGCGCTTCTGAAGCTGCATAGTATCGATTACCCTTTTCGTGTCGCGCACGAATACCAGACCGAGCACCACGGCAGCGCCGACGACGGTCGAAAGCAGCACAAGCACGAACTTGAGGACCTCATATGTGCTGCCGAAGGGCACCTTGATAAGGACCACATCCTTGTTCTCCATACCGAAAAACCCAATGACCAGCAGGATCACCAGAAAGAAGAATATCGATACTTTGCCCATCAGTGGTGGTACTCCTTGCCTTTCAAGATTGTACAGGCCCGGTAAAGCTGCTCAAGGAACAGCAGCCGCGCCATCTCATGCGTCAGGGTCATTTTCGACAGGGCGATGCTATCTTTCGCCATTTCCTTCATTTCGGCAGACACTCCGAAAGGCCCTCCTATCAAAAAATCGATTGAGTCCTTGTCTTTGAGAAATTGTGCGAACTCGACCGAGCTGAATTCCCGGCCTCTTTCATCCAGGAGGTAATAATCCCGGGTCTGTTTCATTATCTTTTTAGCCTCTTCGGCCAGAGCGTCTTCCTTCTGCCTGCCCTTCACTTCCTTTATTTCTACAATTGCAACCTGGGCCATCGGCATCAGAAACTTGAGGTACTTGTCAATTCCCTCTGTTAGATACCGCTCCTTTGTCTTTCCGACCCAGACTATCTTTATCTTCGCCATTACAGGGTATCCTCGGCGCGTCGAGCCAGAATTTTTCGAGCTCGTAATATGCCCGCGTCTCTTCCTCAAAAATATGAACCACAACGTCCCCGTAATCCACTAGAATCCAGTGGGCATTGTCCCGGCCTTCGATGCCGATAGGCCTTATTCCGAGTTCCCGCAATTCATGCTCGATATGCTCGGCGATCGCCTTGACCTGGGGGGTACTCGCGCCCGAACAGATAACGAAATAGTCTGCGATCACCGTGAGGTCTTTTAATTCGAGGATTACCGTATCTTTTGATTTCTTGTCGAGTGCTGCCTTCGCTGCCTGGATGCTCTTCGCCTTGCTTTCTATTTGACTACTCTCCTTTCGCTGCATGTTGTAACTATTATATCAAACTTTTCGGTTATGGCTTGTCTTTTTTTCAGCCAGGAATTGCACCAGCGTTACAGCGGCGATTGCAGCCGTCTCTGCACGCAGTATTCGCTTGCCGAGAGTCGCCCTGATAAAATCGCGGGATTCCGCTGCCTCGATCTCCGAAGATGCGAATCCGCCTTCCGGGCCGATGCAGATGACAACCGACCCTTCGGTCGTCATATCAGCCGTATCAGTTGTCCCGGCAGTTGTCACCGACGAAAAACCGGTCTTCTCCATTGCTTCGTCCAGAGGCAGTCCGCCACCCTCCCAAAAAATAAGGCGCGCGGCCGCCTGTCCGACCTCGGGCATTTCGAAAATCCCGGCAAATGGCTGTGGCTCCCGAACATCGGGAACCACCGCCCTGCCGCACTGCTCCGCGGCCTCCTCGGCGATCTTGCGCCACCGCTGCGTTTTCCTCGTTTCCTTTACCTGGCATCGTTCGGAGATTACCGGGATTATTTCGCTTGTCCCGAGCTCGGTGGCCTTCTGAATAACAAGGTCCATCTTATCGCCCTTCAATATCCCCTGGCAGAGAATTATGTGTACCGGCGATTCGGCATCCGTAGCGGTTTCATGAAGGATATCTATCATGACGGTCTTCTTCCGGATATCGGATATTCGGGCTGAATAAGTCTTCCCGCGTCCGTCTATGACAGTGAGTTCATCTCCATGCTTGCATCTCATCACGGTCAGGAGGTGGCGCGATTTATCAGGTGGAACGGAGATTCCGATTTTTTGTGTTATCGCTTCAGGGGGAATATATATTCTCATGAACGCCTTAGCGGACCCTGTTACATTGAAAAAATATCTTTCAGTTTTCCCTTGAAGCCCTTGGTCTCTTCCTCGAGGACTTCTCCGCTCAGCGCGGCAAACTCCTCGAGAAGTTCCCTCTGTCTCTGGGTCAACTTCTTGGGCACGTCGATAGATATGATTACGATCTGGTCACCCCGGTGGTGGCTTCCGAGCCTTGGGATACCCTTGCCCTTCAGATGGAACGGCTTGCCGGATTGAGTGCCGGCCGGGATCTTCAGCTTCGCACTGCCGTCAAGCGTCGGCGCTTCGACCTCTCCCCCCAGTACTGCGGTGGCAAAGGCGATCGGGAAATCACAGAAGATGTCCAGTCCTTCGCGCTTGAATAACTTATGTTCTTCGATAGTGATGACGACATAAAGATCACCGGGAGGGCCTCCGAAACTGCCGAAATCCCCTTCTCCGCTTACACGCAGGCGTGAGTCGGTATCGACGCCCGCAGGCATCTTCACCAGTATTTCTTTCTGGACCCTGACCTTGCCTTCTCCCTTGCATGTGTTGCAGGGATTGGTAATGATCGTGCCGGTACCGTGGCACTTGCTGCATGGCCGCGAAACGCTGAAAAAGCCCTGCTGGAACCGTATATGTCCGGTGCCCTTGCAGTTGGCGCATGTTACAGGAGGCTTGCCGGGCTGGGCGCCGGAGCCGCTGCAGGAATCACAAGTCTGCCAGCGCGGGATATTCAGGCTCTTTTCGGTCCCAAAGGCAGCTTCCTCGAGGGTTATGGTGAGATTGTATCTAAGGTCCGAACCCTTTGTCGCCCTCTGCTTCCGCGCACCGCCGAAGCCGCCGAAAAAGTCCTCGAACAGGTCCTCGAAGATATCAGTAAACGGGGCGCCGCCGCTGAAGCCACCGAAGCCACCTGCCCCGCCGGCGGCTCCGAAGCCTTCAGCGCTGCCGTAGCGGTCGTAATGGGCGCGCTTGTCGGAGTCGCTCAGACATGTGTAGGCCTCGTTAATCTCCTTGAACTTCTCTTCCGATGCCTTTTCACCCTGGTTCCGGTCGGGATGGAACTTCAGGGCGAGCTGCCGGTATGCTTTCTTGAGCTCTTCAGGAGTAGCTTCGCGGGCAACTCCGAGTATCTTATAATAATCGGGCATATATCAGACCAAACCTTTACATTAGTTGTTGGAATTCAGCAAACACTATTTTACAATAAACAGCGCGGAAGGAGTAAATTTTTATTCCTTCCGCGCCTATTTGTCATCCCAGCCGGGGCACGGCAGCCATGCCCCTACGGTCTATTTCTTGCCTTTATCGACATCCTCGAACTCGGCCTCGACTACCTCTTCCTCGCCGGACTTCGCTTTGGCGCCTTCACCATCGGTCGCCCCGCCTGCGGCGGACTGCTGCTGCGTGGACTTGTAAACCTGCTCGGCGAGTTTGTGAGACACTTTGGTCAGCTCTTCCACAGCGGCCTTGATCTCGTCAGGCGACTGGCTTGAATCTTTCACCTTCCGGCAATTTTCAAGCGCGACCTCGATCTCCTTCTTCTCGTCTTCGGATATCTTGTCGCCGTATTCCTTGACCGATTTTTCTACCGAATAGACGAGAGTATCGGCGTTGTTCTTGGACTCGACCAGGTCCTTCCTCTTTTTGTCCTCATCGGAGTGGGACTCGGCGTCACGCACCATCTTCTTGATCTCCTCTTCGCTGAGACCGCTGGAGGCCGTGATCCTGATTGACTGCTCCTTTCCGGTCCCGAGGTCTTTTGCGGAGACATGAAGAATGCCGTTGGCATCAATATCGAAGGTTACTTCGACCTGCGGCAGACCGCGAGGCGCCGGCGGTATCCCCACAAGCTCGAAAACTCCCAGAAGTTTGTTGTCTCC
>JBGOVD010000384.1:0-2706 GCA_041477935.1 Dissulfurispiraceae bacterium
CGACGGCGAGAGGTATGCCGACAATAATGAGCAGGCTGATAAAGCTGAGAAACATGAAGATAAACTGCACGAGAATCAGCTGCCAGTTCTTGTTGGCAACAGCCACGCCTTCCTTGATTACCGAAATATAATTCATCTTGCCCTCAGTGCCGGGGCCTTCCGTGGTGCATCGTTTCCGACGAAATACCGATTATCACAATCCCCGCACTTTCCGCCTCTTTTATCACGGTCTCCCTTCCGACTATCATACTCCTGTGCGCCTCCAGGGCGAGGACTTTCGCATTGACCTTCGCCATTGACTTCAGCGTATCGAGACCGACCGCGGGAACATCCAGCCTCAAGTCCTGCTGGGGTTTGCTCACCTTGACGACAACAGCGCCATCGCCCGCCCACTTGCCACCGCGCAGGATGGCCTCATCCGTTCCCTCGATCGCTTCAATCGCCATCACGGCCCTGCCCTTTATCACCACCGTCTGACCGATATCCAGCTTTCCTATCTCCCTTGCTATCTTCCAGCCGAACTCGATGTCCTTCCACTGCTCTTCATCAGGCTTCTTGTTGGTGAGACAGCCGTCGGGAGTGAGCAGGTGCGGGCTGAATTTCGTCGTATCGATGATCTCGATCCCCTCGCCCGCAAGCTCCTTGGAAATGGCATTGAGGATCGCATCGTCGCTCTTGTCCCTGATCGAAAAAAGCAGCTTAACGGCTCTAAGGTCCGGCGTTATCTTTGACTTGTAAAGAAGGGATTTGGGGACTTTGCCGGCCATGATCGCTTCCTTGATCTGGTGCTTCTTCAGGGTATCGATCAGCTCGCCGAATTTGCCTGGATTGACCCATCGTATCTCGTCGGACACGCTGTCCATTTCCTTCGATGCGAGGTTTTCGAGCGCAACGGTGATGACTTTGTAACCCCTCTCTCTGGCATCTTTCGCGATGATAACAGGCAGTTCGCCCGTTCCTGCGATAATCCCTATCTGCATATGCCCCTTTTGTTCTTCTCGATGAACTCAACCAGGTGCCTGATTTCAGGCAGCTGGGGCAGGTCGGTCTTGATCGCCTTCAGTGCGTCAGCCAACGTTCTCTTCTCGCGGAAGAGTATCTTGTATGCCTTTTTCAGGGTATTCACGGTCTCGTCCGAAAACCCGCGCCGCTTAAGACCGACTGCATTGAGTCCGTAAAGTTTGGCCCGCGCACCCGAGGCCATCGTGTAAGGAGGGATGTCCTGTCCGATACCGCTGAAACCTCCGACCATCGCATAGGAGCCGATGCGCGTAAATTGATGTATGACCACGACGCCTCCGATGAAGGTAAAGTCTTCGATCATGACATGACCGGCCAGTGTGGCGGCGTTAGCCATGACGTTTGAAGAGCCTACCTGGCAGTCATGGGCAATGTGGCAATAAGCCATAATAAAGTTGTTGTCTCCGATCTTCGTGAGCCCGTCGCCGCTGACCGAGCCGCGGTGGATGGACGTATATTCCCTGATCGTGCAGCCCTTGCCGATCTTTACACCCGTCGGTTCGCCCTTGTATTTGAGGTCTTGCGGGGGCAGCCCGATTGTGGCAAAGGGATGAATAGTGCAGCCCTCGCCGAATTCGGTATTGCCCTCGACGACGACGTTCGAGATAAGCTTTGAACCCTTATTGATTACGGCCCCGTCGCCGATAATGCAGTAAGGCCCGATGGTGACGCCGTCCGCAATCTGAGCCTTTTTGCTTATGATAGCTGTTTTATGGATTTCGTTAGCCATAAGGTATTCCTACAGGACCTTGTCCGTCATCATGGCAGTGAACTCGGCCTCGGAGGTAAGCTTGCCGTCGACCAGGGCTTTTCCGCTGAACTTCCATACGTTGCCGCGCTTATGGGTGACATTGACTTCGAAACGGAGTTGATCACCAGGGAATACCGGCTTGCGGAACTTGACCTTGTCGATGCTCATGAAATATACCGACATGCCGGACATGCCGGACTTGAATGCGAGTATGCCCGCCACTTGGGCCATCGCCTCGATGATCAACACACCGGGCATGACGGGATTGTTCGGGAAGTGACCGGTGAAGAAGGGTTCGTTTATCGTGACATTCTTAATACCGACGGCCTTGACCTCCGGTTCGAGTTCAAGTACCCTGTCGACGAGTAAAAAAGGATACCGGTGCGGCAGAAGCGACATTATTTCTTTAATATCGATCATTTTTCCTCCATATATTCTTGGCAGTTTGCCTGATCTACTACCTCACTTCCAATAACCAGTCTCGTAGTAGTGCTTACCTTGCTTTATCAGTCATGACCGAGGTTCTCAGTCTGGAATGACGTCTTTAATGTATATTCTTTTTTGAGACTCTTACTTGTCTTCTTTCTTTTTTACGCACTTCAATGTCTTTATCTGCTCTTCAAGCTCATGGATCTTCTTCTTCAATTCGGGCAACTGCGCAAATATGGCCGTGGATTTCAGCCAGTCGCGGTGAGGTATGGCAGGGCCCCCCGAATAGATGCCTTTTTTAACCGTTCCCATGAACCCGCCCTTGGCTCCGAGCATCGATCCTGCCTCTATCGTAGCATGATCGGCAACGCCCGCCTGGCCACCGAGGACCACGCCGTCGCCGAGCGTCGAGCTTCCGCCTATTCCGACCTGAGATACCAGTATCGCGCCCCTTCCTACCTTCACGTTATGGCCTATCTGCACCTGGTTGTCGATCTTGGTCCCGC
>JBGOVD010000332.1:0-3348 GCA_041477935.1 Dissulfurispiraceae bacterium
GGAGTCAATTTAGTACAATGGCGATCATTGCCATGATGCCCCAAGTTTTAGTATAGTTGAAAAACTCATCGAATGGAGCATATCCCGTCATATGGAGGACAATACATGATCGACCTGTTGAGAAAACGCAGAAGTATCCGTAAATACGCCGGGAAGCCGGTAGACAAAAAGTCGCTCGGACTGCTGATCGAAACATTGCTCAGGGCACCTTCCTCGCGAAACAGCAAACCCTGGGAATTCATCATTATCGACGACCCTGAATTACTGTCACAACTGTCTGAAGCAAAAGAGCATGGTTCTCAATTCCTGAACGGTGCGGCACTCGGCATTGTGATATGCGCGGACAGCACCAAATCAGACGTATGGGTCGAGGATTGCTCGATTGCGTCGATACTGGTCCAGATGGTTGCACAGTCGCTCGGTCTTGGAAGCTGCTGGATTCAGATACGGAACAGAAAACATGATGAAAAGAAGACCTCGGAGCAACATATACGGAAGATCCTCGGTCTGCCGAAGCACCTCAAAGTCGAAACGATAATGAGCATCGGCCATCCGGCTGAAACGAAGAAACCCGTGGCCAAGAGCGCACTTGAGTATGACAAGGTACGATACAATCATTACTCCGTCCAATATGCCTCTGGAAAGAAGAAACAGCCTGTTAAATGAACCGCATAGCTTTGCAGATCGGGAGTTCATGCGCTTTTTGCCCGGAATGCGTTACAATATACATGCAAAATTCAATCACTAAAGGAGAGCTTACATGTCGGAAGTCAGTGCAATTATCGAAACTAAATTCGGGAATATCGAACTCCGGTTTTTTCCGGACGTTGCTCCGGAACACGTAAACAATTTCATAGAACTTGCCAAAAAGGGATTTTATGACGGCACTACATTTCATCGCGTAATACCCGGCTTCATGATCCAGGGAGGAGACCCGAATTCAAAAGAGTCAGATAAGGCAAAACATGGCATGGGCGGTCCGGGGCACACCATCAAGGCGGAATTCAACGAAAAGCCCCACAAGCGCGGAGCCCTTTCCATGGCACGCTCGGCCCATCCGGACAGCGCCGGATCCCAGTTTTTCATATGCGTTGCCGACGCTAACTTTCTGGACAGACAATATTCCGTATTCGGCGAGGTAGCTTCCGGGATCGAGGCTGTCGATGCCATCGTCAGCCAGCCAAGGGACGGAAATGACAACCCTCTCGATAGAATCGAGATGAAGGTTTCTGTGGTCGAAAAATAGAGACGCATAGCATGTCATAAGCGGACGCCGGTTTGCCTGAGACAGTATATTTTACAGGCAATCCGGCGTTCTTTTTTCACGACAATCGAGACGCAATTGCCGCCGTTACTCAGAAACCAATTCCAGCACTGCAATTTCAGGATAACAATTGAATCTTATCGGGCAAATTGTCCAGCCAATGCCTTTGGAAATAAAAACCTTGCAGCCTTTCGGCGAGACCTTCAGACCGCTGGAATAATTCTTGTTCTTAACAGGTAAAATAGGCGTGCCGACAAACGGTATGTTCACCTGGCCTCCGTGGGTATGCCCGGAAATCATGAGGTCAATGCGTTTGGAAAAAGCAGTGTCTGCAGAGTCCGGGTTATGAGCCAGAACAATGCGACATTCCGGGTCCGGTATTTTATCCAAAACTTCATCCAGATTTTTGTGATCTTCATACAGATCTCCCGCGCCGGCCAACCAGAGATATTGTCCTTCCCGCTCAAGCCGAACTACCTTACGCCTTAGATCTTGTTGTGATCGTTTCAACCAGTAATCTGAACGGGCCGTATCAGCCCAGTGGTCATGATTTCCCAGGACCGAATACACCCCGGATGAAGCTGAAAGCTGCGACATTACAGGCCAGACCTTGTCAATCTGCGTTGTCGAATTTTTCTCATGAACATAATCACCTGTGCAGACAATAAGATCAGGGGTTAAACGGTTTGCATGTTCCACGACGTGTCTAATTATTCCGAGAGGCATAAGGAAGCCATAATGTAAATCAGACAGTTGAACGATACCAAATCCTGAAAATGCCTTGGGTAGATTGGGCACAGAGACCCGATATCTATTCGTCAGGACGATGTAGCGTTCTATACATATCGGATAGCTTGCCACAAGTCCCATGGACCCTAATGAGCAGGCACGCTTGAGAAATTGGCGGCGGGTTATTTTATTCATTTACCATTCCAGCGTTTAGATCTCACACAGAGACAGTACCTTCAATCCTGACCCATTTCCTTAATCAATCAAAAAGAATGGTCCTTATCCGGAAACATACCCTTTTCCACCTCGTCCTTGTAATCCGTGATGGCCTTGAGCGCCGCGCTCTTTAGATCCCCATAGCGTTTCACAAACTTCGGGGTGAATCTTTCAAAGAGTCCCAGGACATCGTGCAACACTAGCACCTGCCCATCGCAGCCGGGGCCTGCTCCGATGCCTATGGTGGGTATGGAAACCTCTGAAGTTATGCGGCGGGCAAGTTCGGCGGGGATGGCCTCAAGTGTAATGGAGAACGCACCGGCATCTTCCAGGATCTTTGCATCTTCTATCAGCCGCTTGGCCGCATCTTCGGTCTTTCCCTGGACCTTGTATCCGCCCATGCGATGGAGCGCCTGTGGTGTAAGGCCGATATGGGCCATGACCGGTATCTCGGCGGCAGTCAGCGCGCTTACCCTGTCGGCCACCTCTCTTCCACCTTCAAGCTTGACAGCCTGTGCGGCAGCCTCCTTCAGAAACCTGCCTGCGTTCCGCAAGGCTTCTTCGACGCTGATCTGGTAAGAAAGATAAGGCATGTCTGCTATGACCATTGCCCTTTTAGAGGCCCTCGAAACCATTTTGGTATGGTAGATCATTTCGTCCATCGTAACGGCAATGGTATTTTCCATGCCTTGCACAACCATTGCGAGTGAGTCTCCTACAAGTATTGCATCGACTCCGGCTTCGTCTGCGATCTGCGCGAAGGGGAAATCATAGGCCGTAAGCATCACTATTTTCTTATTATCTCTTTTCTTTTCGAGCAAACCGTGGATCGTTACTCTCATAAAGGGCACCTCGCCTATAGATGATAATTGAACAACCTCGCTAGCTAGATTATAAACTATCCGCCGACTCGCGTACCGACTTGAGGTTCAGTTGCAGATTCCTGCCTCCATCCCATTCATTCATCACCGGAAGAAACGCGGCATCGACCTTAGCTCCGGGGCCGACTTCGCCGAGTATCCCGCCGAGATCGAATCCGATGCTGTCGATACCTTTTCCATTCTGCTTAAGATACATCTTCAAGTGGTTCTTTCCCACGATCCTGGATTGGACTATCTCAAGCCTTTTCGTGGCGAAAA
>JBGOVD010000253.1:0-4186 GCA_041477935.1 Dissulfurispiraceae bacterium
AATCGTATACCCGGCAAGTTGCATCTGTTCAGGGGCAGCCAATTCAAACGAAGCCCCTGCCATTGCAGACACGGACCCGCTGCCTGAACAATCTATTACAACCTCAGGAACTATTTCATAAAATATTCCGGCAGAATTGACCGCAACCATGCTGATCCGCCCACCTGACTTTTCGACGGCAATTGCCTCAGACGAGTCGTAAATGGTTAAGAACGGCTCTTGCGCGCAAAGAGAGTTGAAGATATTGCGGAGGTCCTCTCTCGCATAAGGAAGGACATAAACCAGACCAATTTTTTCTACAGTCCGGTGAGGGGGGACTGCATGTAAATGTCCGACGATTTCACGAACGATTCCCGGATTGAGGGTCTCTGTCGGGAAGACGCCTCCATTCAGGTAGAGACCGCAAATGTGGCGCAGCAGCCCTGAATATGCTGCACCGCCGAGAAAGGCCTCCTTTTCCACCAGCGCCGTAGGTATGCCGCTGCGCGCCGAGGCCAGGGCAGCAGCCGTCCCGGAGACCCCTCCGCCGACAACGAGAACGCCGACCCGGACAGATTTACGCTCCGCCGAACTCACAAGCTCTCTCTCATTCTTTCTTCCAGCATCTGAACATCCTCATCTTCGATAAGGCCTTCTATATATGAGACGACCATCGTGAGCCGTCCGTTAAAATAGTTGAAGAAAAATCCAAGACCGGGGGGCACAGGCACCCGCGGCATATGAAAAATATTTGTAATCTCAGCACCCAAAAAACCGGAAGCCATGGAGGGTCCTTTCCCCAGATATGAAAAACAGAAAGAGGCGATCCTCCCTTTGAAGGGGATACGGAATATCTTTTTCATCAGAGACAGGGGGGCTATCCTGGTCAGCAGGCACGCTTCAGCGACATCAGCCGGCATGCCGGACTTCACCTGATCGTACATCTGCTGTTTGATCGTATTTATCGTGCTCTTAAGATCAACCATCTCCTCAGCAAGGACCTTGAAGAACAGGTATGATACATGGTTAAAAAAAAGTTCCTGCCGGATGTCCCCGCTGCCTCTCATGTCGAGAGAAACCGGGACGACATAATTAGGCGCAGCCATGCCTTTTCTTTGAAAAAGCCCGTGCAACGCCTGAACAGTGACCGCCAGCAGATACGGCATCTCCATCATGAACCCGGCACTGTTATCCGCGTTATCATAAATCTTCGCCGTCTCATCGGCCCCGAAAGAGACCACCTTATACCGAAAAGCCCTGTCATTTCCCGATGGGACGGGCAGGGCGTCGGGCGTCGGTTTCGAAAGAGAGATGATCTTGCGGTTGAGATTTCTGCCCGCAATAAACTTCCTTCCCCAGTCGGAAAGACATGCCGGGGCCGTCAAACAGACTCCTTCTTCGATACGGGATTCATCGCCCTCTGTAAGGAATTGACGGAACAGATGCAAAAAAGATTCGGCGCCGCGGGCGTCGAGCAGACGGTGATCGAACGTCATTGCAAAACAGGCCCGCCCCCCGCCTTGAACAAGATGAAAAGACAGGTGTTCATTTTCGTTTTTGAATAACCGGTTGACCCCATTCTCCAGGAGAGAAAAGACATCGTTCAAAGAGGAGAATGCCTGCACCCGGTGAACGTCGAGATTTACTCCGGCAACTGCCTTTCCGGGTATTTTCCAGAGAGGTGTGAGATTCAGGTCGCGCGAGACACGGCCCTCGACAACAGGAAACTTCCGGATAAAACTTTCGAGACGGCTGCGAAGCAGCGGCTCGTCTATCTCTCCATCAAGCATAAAAACGATCTGGGACATATTCCCCGCGCAGGTCACCGTCTTGAGCATGCAGTCCAAAGCGTTGATTATCCAGTCAGCGCCGGAGAGGTATCGTCTGTGCTTCGATGAAGGGATAACAAACCCCATTCTAAAGCTTCCCGGCGATAAAAGATGCTAACGCGTCTACCGTCTCAAGGTCTTTCTTTGTCAGGTCCAGTTCGATCAGCCGGAGATTGAAACTCTTTTCTATAAAAACGAGTATCTCAACAAAGCTGAGGGAATCGATTCCCATCTCATGCAGCGGGGTCTCCACTGCGATAGAAGACTTGTCCCTCGACGTTATTGAGGCAATTCCCTGCCTGAGTTTGTCTTCGATCTCTTCTTTTGTCATTTCAGTGATTGTCCTTTATTAAGATAGATGACCGCTTTTTCGCGGTTACAGTCATACCTGATGCATCTGATCGATTCAATGCCGGAGGCGCCGGTCTTGTCGAGGAGCTTCAGGCCGTGGGGATTCTCCCAAACGGGGTTCGCATAATATTCCTGTCGTTTGAGCATCAGCGCCCCGACCGCGCAATTGAAGGCGCTTCCGATCATCATGCTGCCGAATAACGGAGAGTATGCGGCGAGGGGCGAATCGGAAAATGAAGCGCGATACGAAGATTCGTCCGGAAGCATGCCGTCAGTATCGATAATAGAAACATCGGAGGTCTTCCCACCATCAGCGCCATCGTCTCCGATTGAGATGGTACCAACCTTACATAAAATCTTCCCAACCGGTTCTTTGCAAAGCAGAAAGAAGACTGCGCCTTCTCCGGGGACCTGATACGTCGGGTTAAGATTGAACGGGCGGATCACGCCGTCGGGAGCAGGCTTCAGTTTATTGTCAAAAACGTATCTCAGTACTTCGCCGTACTGATCGGCAACTCCTGCCAGGACGTAGTCGCAGCTCCCTGAATCAAGCCACAGGCGGGCCAGCTGCAATGCGCGATGGAAAGAGGTCATGAAATCAGTGATTGTCAACGTCGGTCCCTGGATATTCAGCGACTCCGCAATGTATGAAGCGGCCGCATTATGAACGGAGTTGGAAAACTTGGAAGGAGAGACATTGGCATCGCCGTAATCGAGGATATCATCGAGAAAGCCGAACGTGGTTACGTGCGGACCGAAGGCAGTGGCCAAAATCATCCCGGCCCTTTTTCCATCGAGGCCGCCGAGGCCGCTGCACGATACAGCATCAGCGGCGGCAAGCACCGCCATCTTGCTGAATTTATCAGAGCGCCGGAGTCCCTTCAGAAGGCCCTTGTCCCTGATTGCAGCAAGGTCGACCTGATAGGAGAAAATCCCCTTGCTGTCTGCTGCAGGCCGCTGCCAGGGCGATTCAAGCACCCGCTCCAGTTGCTCAATTCCGAATCCGCCGGCAAAGACCAGTCCTATACCCATGATATACATCAGTCTGTTGTCCTCAACACGATCACCGAATTATTACCTCCGAAGGCCAGGGATGTAGAGAGGGCATACGCGCCGCTGATTGCGGTCTTTCCACTGACAGGAGATATCCCGATCTCCTCATCAAAGGTCTTGAACCCGGCGGTCCCGGGGACCCAGCCAGCCCTGAGCCCGGCAGCAGCAAAAACAGCCTCGATACCTCCTGCGGCGCCAAGTGTATGGCCCGTGTAGCCCTTTGTGGAGACCATTTTGATCCCGTTTCCGAACAATTCCAGAATCACTCTTCCTTCTACTTTATCGTTATCATGGGTCGCCGTGCCGTGGGCGTTAATGAAGCTGATCTTGCCAGACGCTATACTCGGCTCGATGCCCGATTCATCCAGTGCCCTTGCAATGGCCTTCTTCAGCCCGGCGCCGTCAGGCCTCGGAGCAGTAAGGTGATACGCATCGGCGGCAGACCCGTATCCGGTGAGCTGCAATCCGGAAGTTATTCCCCTCCTGCGCGCCGAATTCATGGTCTCCAGGATCAACACACCAGCGCCCTCTCCCAGGTTCAGTCCTCTTCGGTCTCTGTCGAACGGGGCACACATTTCATGACTTACGATGCCCAATGAATTGAAACCGCAGTAAGGCACCCGGTTCAGCTCATCAGCCCCTCCGGCAATCGCGATATCGCAAAGCCCTCCCCTGAGCCAGGATAAGGCTACGCCTATCGCATCAGTGCCAGATGAGCACGCATTCACGACGGTCATCTTGGGGCCGTTTGCGCCGATCCTCTTTGCTATAAAACTCGCCAGATTTCCATCCAGATATCTTTCCACGGCTGTCAAAGGGGCTGAACCCTCTCGCCTGAAAGTACTGTAAAAATCGATATCGTTCAACTGGCTGGCAACCGTAGTTCCCATGCAGACTCCCACACGAAGCGCGGACAATACACCCTCAAGACGTGCATTCCTCAGCGCTTCATCTACGGCGCACATGGCCAATCC